>NZ_JCASIL010000009.1:0-205648 GCF_059685725.1 Telluria sp. RT2P19 | reverse complement strand
GCAGCGTACCTGGAAGCAGGCTGCCAACCAGTTCGCCATCATGTTCGGCGAGCGCTTCACGAACGCAATTATCTAACTACGAATTCTGGCCCCGCACACAGAATTTCTGACAGGTCCGCATGCGACTTGCAGCCCCTCGGCAGCGATTCTTCCGTGATCGAATGGTCAGGGCTGTCGCGCTCCTATCCCGGCAGACTCAATCAGCTAAATTACCAGTCTCCAATACTGGACGGCCCGATTCGGCCGAAATGGCACTGATCATCGAAGCCGGCAACTACCGCCTGCGCTTGATGGGTAATCGTGCACAAGCACTGCACGACCCCATCCGTCTCTACAAATAATGCAGCCGCAACTGACTTACTCCCGACCATGGCGGCCCACAATCGGCCACGTCGAGAGTCAGTGCGCTTGAAAAATCAAACATTCAACAGGAAAATTCAATGAAAACTCACATCAACTTCTTATCCGCGGTACTTCTCGCGTGCATGTTCATTCCACTCGACTCGCGGGCCAATGAGGGGGGCATGCCCTCAGAGAGCGCCGCAGAAGCGAAGACTGGTAGAGCAGCACCGTTCGGCTACTCCTCCAATGCAGCGCCTGACCGCGTTATCACAATAGTGGAAGGCAAGACCAGATCGATTCACGTCAAGCGACTCGAGACTGTCCGTATTGTAGACGGTCCAAGAAACCTTACCTGGACCTTCGATACGCTCGGCCTGTCGCCGATCTCCTTGGCGAACATCCTTCCAAACGCAACGAACGTAACAATCTATGTTGAGGAAAGTCCAATGTACGCCAACTAAGCTTCGCCATTTGGCGTTCTGGTAGGGCGCTATCACTAGTTCGAAGCCGCCCGCGGTTTCGAGCTAGTGTGAAGCCTGATATGCAATCTACCGGGCGAATACAAGCCAGGGGCACGTACCCCACGTGCGACGCTATTGATATGAGCAGTGCTGAAACAAGCGCCGCTTAACTACGTGCTCGGGCAGTATGAAGACGGCTCAATTTGACGGAGACGCTCATGCATGAGATACCGCGAGATGGTGTTCCAGACAGTACTCTTTCGTTCGCCCGGGACGGCTATCTTTTCATTACTAAACGTTGTACGCGCCTGGGGACCGACCTGTTTCGCCCACGACTGATGCTTCAATCGACGGTTTGTATGCGCGGCGAAGAATTGGCCAGACTATTTTATGACAATGAGAGGTTCAAACGCACCGGTGTTGCTCCATCGAGACTCCAGGAAACACTGTTTGGCCGAGGAGGCGTGCAAGGACTGGACGGTAATTCCCATCGGTGCCGAAAGGAAATGTTTCTCTCCTTGATGAGCGCCGAGCGTATTGCGGAACTGGCGGAGCTCAGTGCCGCGCAATGGCACAGGTCCGCGGCAAATTGGGAGCGCCGCTTCCAGGTGGTTTTATTCGACCAAGCGTGTGAAAGCTTGTGCCGGGCCGTCTGTGCCTGGACAGGAATCCCGCTGGTTGAGTCCGAAGTCAGGAGTAGAACGGATGACTTCGTAGCGATGATCGATGCTGGCGCGGCGATCGGTCCAAGACACTGGCGTGGAAGATGGGCGCGAAACCGCGCTGAGCGCTGGATCGAGGGTCTGGTAGAAGATGTGCGTCATCACCGGCTAACGGTGGATGAAGACTGCGCACTATATGCGATCTCATGGCATCGCGATTTGTCTGGGTAATTGCTCGACAAGCGAACTGTGGCGGTGGAACTCATCAACGTTGCAAGGCCAACGGTCGCGGTCGCCTGGTATATCATGTTCGCGGCCATGGCTTTGCATCAGCACCCGCAATGCGGTGAGCGTTTGCTGGCTGCCGAAGCGCACTACCTCGATTATTTCGTTGAAGAAGTCCGCAGGTTTTATCCGTTTTTCCCGGTGGTAGCTGCGCGCACGCGGCGGGAGTTCGAATCGAAGGGCTATCGTTTTCCGAAAGGAGAAAGGGTCCTGCTCGACTTGTATGGGACGAATCACGATCCGAGGCTTTGGGACGAGCCCCATACATTCATGCCCGAACGTTTTCGTCAATGGAAGCGTAGCCCTTTCAGCTTCATTCCACAGGGAGGGGGGGAATATCTCGATGGTCACCGTTGCCCTGGCGAGTGGATCACCGTCGAACTGATGAAAGTTGCCGTTGTGTTTCTCAGCACCAGCGTAAGGTACAGCGTACCTCAGCAGGATTTGCGGATGAGCCTCTCACGCATACCGGCGTTGCTGTCCAGCCGTTTTGTGATTGGTAATGTACAAATCTGATCACCTGAGGGAAGGGAAATACCTGCCTGATGAGAATGTCCGGAGTTCCGCGTCAGACCTCTCTGATTTGCGTTGCCAGTAATGCTCCGACCAGACAGAGAACTCGGGTTAGCAAAATACCAGTGCCTGCTTCGCACTTGGTTCAACAACTGCGTTTCCGCCCGCGATTTCGATCATGTTACGACGGCCAGCCGCCATAAGGCGCTTTCCGTCAGCTTAGTCGTATACCACACTGGATGTATCTCTGTTGCGCGTGCAGGGTTCGAATGGAATACCTCGTATCACGACTGATGTCCTTTTGCCTCTGAGAGGATTTCATAACCTCCCTTCCCAGCAATGAACGAAACCACTGTTCCAAGCAGCAGATCAGGAAGGTTTGAATTTGTCCACATTACTAACGCGCCCGAAAGCACGATTGCGCCGTTCACAAGCGAATCGTTATTCGTGAATATAGTCGAGGCCTTGAAATTGATGTCCTGGCCGCGATGCTGCTTCAGCAGGCGAATGCAATAGATATTCAGTAGGGCATTTGTTGCAGCCATGGCCATCATGGCTGGTCCCAGCGGTGCCTCACCGCCAAGAAAACGACGGACAACTTCAACCAACAATAGGCAGGCGAAACCAATGAGGAGCCAGCCAGATAATTGCGCCGCACGCTTCTTGATTGTGCTGGATCTACCGACCGCGTACAGACTGACGCCATAGACTGCAGCGTCACCCAGGTTGTCAAGGCCAGCGCCAACCACGGCAGTTGAAGATGCCCATATTCCGACAGTCACCCCGGCCAAACACTGGCCCAGATTGATTAGCAAGACCTTCCATAAAATGCCACGATCACGCTCGTTGGAACCGTCCAGACCTGATTCGTCATCGCTGTCCTTGCCAATATCCGACATCGGATCTCCAAAAGATTGCAGGAAGAACGCGCCCAGCGCTTTTCTCTACCGGACGCGCTTGGATGAACACAGAATACGTCAGTTACCAAAGCGAGCGCGCACATATCAAACACGAGCCAGGTAAGAAGCTTGGATTAGGGTTGCCGAGCACTTGCAGTAAACTGCCATGACAACGCACGCATGGAGCGCGTCTGGCGACGCCTGAAGGGCGGATTGATCCATCGCCAGTGGTATGCGACCAGGGCCGACGCTGAACCGGCAATTACGAAATACATCAAGATCTTCTGGAACCACCAGCGGCGCCATTCGCGTCTCGGCTATCTATCGCCAGCATTGTTTGCCGAAAAGATCAGCAGATGGCAGCTGGCTGCTTGAAACGGACGTGTCCACTATTGACAGTACAGCTCACTTGACCAGGGCAGGAATTGCACGCACATAGACCAGTTCACTGCCCAGTTCGACCAGGGTTTGTGTGATCACAGCCGCCGCCGCAATTCCACGCAAATCGTCGGGTAACGCGAGCGCGAGCGGCAGCACTACCAGAGAATTGCGCGTCGACGCGCTGAAGGTCACGGCGCGAGCCGCTGCTACCGGCAGTTTGAACATGCGCGACGTGAAAGCTCCTACCAGTGGGGCAAGCACCATGAAGCCAATATAAACCGGAATGACCGGCACCAATTGTTCGATCTCCCTGATGATCGCTCCGATCTGCGAACCGATGACGACCACCAGCACTGCGGCCATGGCTGGGACCGGGAGCCAGGCCCATCCGATATTCCATTTCTCGACGATGGACGATCGCTTCGCGAGTCCGGCAGTAGCCACCGCAAGCAACAGCGGAGCCACGATCAGCAGCAGGAATGCGTCGACAAACGGCGCGACAGCGATGACGACGCCAGATTCGCCGCCAGTTATTACGCTGAGGTAGATGGGCAGTAGGAGCAGCTGAAGCAGGAGCAGGATTGGCGTGGCAGCCAGGGTCAGGCGCGAATCGCCTTTCCCGAGATGAGTGAATACGACGACGTAGTCAATACATGGCGTCAGCAGAACCAGGAGAGCGCCGATTAACAGCGCAGGACGATCGCTCAGTCCACGCGTCAAGACCCATACCAGAAGCGGTATCAGCACAAAATTGGCGACCAAAACTGCAGATATGAACGCTCGATTACCCAACCCCTTCCTTAGCTCGAGAAAGGGAATCTGCAGAAACATCGCATACATCAGGACCGCAATGGCAGGTGTCACCAACAGATCAAGCCTGGCCGCAGCATCAGGCGCAAGGATCCCCCCGAGCACGGCCAAGGCGGCACTTACAACATAGACTGGAATCTGATTCCGTTCCAGGCTTTCGCGGTTCAAGTTGTTTCCCTCTCGGCGATAAGGTGATGATTACCCGGCAGGCATCAGCCGCGACGCCTGCTGCGAGCCATTCAATAACTATTTGCGGACCTTCATCAGATTGAAGCCGAAGCCAAGACCAGCCGCCAAGAGCAGGGCCAGTTGCGCCGCATAAGTCTCTATCGTCGGGTAGAGGCCGAGGACCGGCATCCGCGGTCCCGTGACCGGTGTGGCCGTCAGCCATCCGGCTTCCTGCAGCCCTGCGATTCCTTTTCCGACCAGGACAACTGCCAGGGCGGCCACCAGCACGGAGCTGAACGAGAAGAATTTACCGATCGGCATGCGTGCGCTGGTACGCAGGAAAATGACAGCAATTATCGACAGCAGGACCAGGCCTGTAACGAATCCTGCCAACAGCGCAGGGCCGTTGCCGTCGGCGCCGAGCGCCGAGTAAAACAAAACCGTTTCAAAGACTTCCCGGTATACCGCGATGAATGCCAGGGCAAATAACGCCCATGCGGAGCGTTTTTCCATCGCCGCTGTCAAATGCTGCTTCAGGTAGGCTTGCCATTGTCCGGCCTGGCCTTTCTGGTGCATCCATAGCCCGACCGACAGCAGCACCGCGGCGGCGAAGAGCGACGAGAGGCCTTCGGTCACTTCACGGCTTGCACCACTGATGCTGACCACATAGGTGGCCACTACCCATGTCAAGGCGCCTGCCGCCAGCGCCGAGATCCAGCCGGCGTGCACGTAGTGCAAGGCCTGTGGACGCTCCGCTTTGCGGAGGAACGCAACCATCGCAATCACGATCAACAGGGCTTCGACACCTTCGCGCAGGAGAATAGTCAACGCGCCCACGAACACCGTCGTCGCGTCGGTCTTGTTCGCGCCGGTAAGCTCCTCGACACGTACGAAATACGCGTCGAGTTGAGAGGCGTATTCGGTCGCACGCAACACATTGCCTTGTGCAACCGCGCCCCGGTATAGCTGCATGGTTCGCTCCACGTCCACCAGGAGCTGGCGGTCCGTCGCGTCGAGCCTCGCCTCGAGCGGCTCGAAGCCGTCCAAGTAAGCCGATAAAGCAAGCTCGGTGGCCTTCGCCCGCTGCTTATTCTTCAAGGCATCCAGGCTGTCCTGCAGCAGTTTGCGCGCAAGGACGATGCCCTTGCGTTCCTGCTGCTCCTGTACGGCCTCGGGGTGGGTGCGTGCGTAGGCCAGGACCGCCCGCGCGGTCGACGGTGAGCCAGCCTTCGCCAGTTCTTCTTCGGTCGCCGTCACGAGCGTGTTCATGTCGGGAATCGTGGCGGCCGCGGAGGTGTTCTGTGCAAACGCAGACGCTCCGACTGCGACGTCCGTGTCCTTGAACGCCAGGCTGCCGACATAGAACGCCAGAGACCAGCGGTCATGCTCGGACAAGCCTGCAAAGGCCGGCATCGATGTGCCCTCGACACCCTGGCTGATGACCTGATATAGGGCCATGAGAGAGCGGGAGCGGGCTCTTTCCTCATCGGTAAATGCGATTGGTTTAGGTTCGAGCTTGGCCGCGAGTGGCCCATCGCCGGCGCCGGCCGCTCCATGGCATGAAGCGCATTGCGCTTGGTACAGCGCCGCACCGCTGGCCAGATCGGGCAAGGCGCGCGGCGCAACAGGGAAGGGGTAGGCCTGCAGCAGCAAACGGTTTGCCTCTCGCGCAAGCAGGGAAACCTGTTGCGGCGCTTCCTTGCGCTTGACCGCCTGCTTCAGCTTGGTGGTGGCAGCTGCCAGTTCTGCATGCAAAGGATGCGGAGGCAATGCCGTCACCTGGTTCTGTGCGCGCGTCGAGAACTCCTGCATTTCGCCGTATTCGAGTTCGCTGACAATCGCTCCGTTCTGGACCGCGCCGGCGTAATCGACGGCGACATAATCGAGCAACTGCCAGAGCTGGCGGACTTCTGCTTCCGATGATGTGGGACTAGCGTGTGTCGTACCGATCACGCAGCAGCAGAACATTACGAAGGCGATTAGCCGACGCCAAATGGGGTACGTCATATCGGGATACTTGTCTTCAGGTTCGAGAACCTGATATTAAACACCTTCAAGCTACTTGAAGGTCAAGCGCATTGTTCCGGCTGTTCGCTGGTTCAGCAATGCAGTGATGGCGCGGAAAGTCCAGGGCTAGTCAATGGCGCCCAGGCCTTACTGGCTCGTCGCAAACGTCCGCAGCGCCGAGCGCCTGCAGGATTTCACATGGATTTGTGCTGTCGGTGGCGATGCAACGGCTCCTGAGGTCTCTGAGCTGCGCTTCTAGTACTGACAGGTTTGCTATACGGTCGACGATGTGCCCGATGTGCTTGTCGAGCAACGCGTTGACGCTCTCGCAATTTTTTCCGGGCGCCTCGCGAAAATCGAGCAGCGTCCGGATCTCATCGAGTGTCATGTCCAAGGCGCGGCAATGCCGAATGAACAGCAAGCGCTCAGCGTGAAGCTCGTTATAAGCTCGATAATTGTTTGCCGACCTTTCAGGCGGAGCGAGCAATCCGATGCGCTCATAGTAGCGGATGGTTTCAACCAAGCAGCCTGACCGGTCTGCCAATTCGCCAATCTTCAAGAAAAATCCCGGTACGTTAACTTAGTGCTTGACCCCGTACCCGCTACAGGGTGTTCAATGTGAACTATACACAGTTCTCGAGGAGTCGTCATGTCGGAATGCCAGACGAAATCATGTTGCGAAAAATCTGCACCGATCGAGACCGCGGGTGCCTCATCTGCAGCCTTGGACCATTCTCTTCTCATTCGCATCGACCAGATGGACTGCCCGACAGAAGAGGGACTGCTGCGGCAAGCGCTCGGACGCGTTGCAGGCGTCGGAAAGCTCGAGTTCAATCTTGTCCAGCGCCGCTTGCGGGTGGAGCACAGCCTCGGCGATCCACAGGCGATCCTTGCAGCAGTACGCGCGGTCGGCATGGACCCGGTGATTGAACAGACCGAGGAGCAAAGCGGGTCAGCAGCCGGCACTGTTTTCCGCATCGAGAACATGGATTGCCCCACCGAGGAGACGCTCATCCGTAACAAGCTGTCCGGCATGCCGCAGGTCGAACAGCTCGACTTCAATCTCGTCCAGCGTCGCTTGGTCGTCAGGCATAGTGGGCCGGCAATGGCGATCCTGGATGCACTGACGTCCATCGGTATGCAGGCGGTGCTCGTTGCAGCTGGGCAAGGACGAGCCGCTGCGGTCCCATCGGTCTCCCGAAAGCGGCAGTATTCAGTCCTTGCCCTGGGCTTGGCCGCAGCAGTCGGTGCCGAGGTCGTCGCATGGACGACGGGCGATGAAAACTGGTGGCCAGTCATCCTGCTATCGCTGCTTGCGATCGCGACGACGGGCTTGGGGGTGTACAAGAAAGGCTGGATTGCGGTCAAGAACCGCAATTTGAATATCAATGCCCTGATGTCAATCGCCGTGACCGGCGCGGTACTGATCGGGCAATGGCCCGAAGCGGCGATGGTCATGGTCCTTTTCGCGCTTGCCGAGATAATCGAGGCCCGCTCGCTCGACCGTGCGAGAAACGCCATCCAGGGCCTGATGGCATTGACACCCGAACGGGTAAGCGTGCGCCTTGACGACGGCAACTGGAGTGAACAGGACGCCACCACGGTCGCGATCGGCGCCCTGGCCCGTGTCGCACCCGGCGAGCGGATCGCCCTGGACGGGGAAGTGACCACTGGCCAGTCGTCAGTCAACCAGGCGCCGATCACGGGCGAGAGCATGCCGGTACCGAAGACGGTCGGCGACAAGGTGTTTGCCGGCACGATCAATGAAACGGGCTCTTTCGAATACCGTGTCACCGCCGGCCACAGCAACTCGACCCTGTCGCGCATCATCCGCGCGGTCGAGGACGCGCAGGGCAGCCGCGCGCCCACGCAGCGTTTCGTCGACCGCTTCTCCAGCATCTACACGCCCATCGTGTTCGCCATTGCGCTCGCCGTCGCCCTGGTGCCGCCGCTCATGCTGGGCGCCGAATGGATGCCATGGATTTATAAGGCGCTTGTCCTGCTGGTGATCGCTTGCCCCTGCGCCCTGGTGATCTCGACCCCGGTCACCGTCGTCAGCGGCCTGGCTGCGGCGGCGCGGGCCGGCATCCTCATCAAAGGCGGCGTCTACCTGGAGCAGGGCGGCAAGCTGCGCTCGCTCGCACTGGACAAGACCGGCACGATCACCCAGGGTAAACCCGAAGTGACGGACGTGTTGCCCCTGCAAGGCGATGCACAGACTCATCTGCAGCTCGCGGCCGCGCTCGCGGACCGTTCCGACCATCCGGTATCGACCGCGGTGAGCCGCCACTGGCAAAACTTGGGCCTGGACCTGCTCCTCGCATCCGTGACCGAGTTCGAGGCCTTGACCGGCCGCGGCACGAAAGGGCGGATCGACGGGAAGTGGTACTACCTCGGCAATCACCGCCTGGTCGAGGAGCTCGGCATCTGCAATACCGCGACGGAAAGTGTCCTGGCGACACTGGAGGGTGAAGGAAAGACCGCGGTTGTCCTCTGCGATGAGACGTCGCCACTGCTGGTTATCGGGGTGGCCGATACCATTCGTGAAACCAGTCGCGAAGCGGTGGCCCAGCTTCATGGGCTGGGAATCCGGACGGTCATGCTCACCGGCGACAATGCGGTGACGGCCAAAGCGATCGCACGGCAGGTTGGCATCGATGACGCCCGCGGGAACATGCTGCCCGAGGATAAGCTCTCTGCCATCAATGACGAGGTGGCGCAATTCGGTACCGTCGGCATGGTAGGGGATGGCATCAACGATGCCCCGGCGCTGGCCAAGGCCGATATCGGGTTTGCGATGGGCGCAGCGGGCACCGACACCGCCATCGAAACAGCCGACGTCGCGCTGATGGATGATGATTTGCGCAAGATCCCGCAGTTCATTCGCCTGAGCAGGCAGGCAGCCGCCATCCTCAAGCAGAACATCGTTGCAGCCTTGCTGATCAAGGCCGTGTTCCTGGTGCTCGCTATCGCAGGATCAGCCACCTTGTGGATGGCCGTGTTCGCGGACATGGGCGCCAGCCTGCTGGTTATCTTTAATGGCATGCGTCTGCTTCGCGTACGTCTGCATGGCAGCAACGTGTAACCGCACCGATGCTATACTCGCGACCATGATGCGCCGTTTTCTCACTTGCATGCTGATGATGCTCGCATTCCAGTTTACCTGGAGTGCGATCAGCGCCTATTGCATGCATGAGACTGGACGAGCCGCACAGCACCTTGGACATCATCAGCATAAGACCGGCGCTCACGATCAGGTGGCGGCCGCCGATGACGGTAAGCCTGCGTCGACGAAGAAGATCGCGCAGCACTCGCATTGTTCTTCGTGCGCGCACGCAGTGCTCGCTCCCGCAGCCGTTCAAAACGCCCCCTACCTGACGATGGCGCACTTCGCGCCGGTTGGTCCAAACGTCAGTTACGTTTCAGTCACTCAAGTCCCTCCCGAACGCCCCCAGTGGCCCGCCGCCGTGTAATTCCGGCGGCTATACCTTCTTTTACCAGGTAATCCCCGAGCCTTCCGACCGTGTGCCAACGCACTCGGCCGGTGTGCTCGCTGTCGCCGGATAGCTTTCGATTCGTTAACTTCGGAGTTATCTATGCAATCCAGATCGTTGATCATGGGCGCGCTGTTGCTGTTTTCACAGTCGACGTCCCTTTACGCGCAAACGGAAATTTTGCGCGATCCAAACAGTCCGCCGCTCGCCGGGAATACGTCGCTACTGCCGCTGACCCTGCAGCAGGCGTTGCAGGCTGCGTACGCAGGCAACCCAGGCTTACGAGCCGCATCACAGGCGATCGGCATTGCCGAGGGTGGGAGGCTTCAGGCAGGCGTCATACCCAATCCTGAGCTGGCTCTATCCACCGAAGGAACCGACCGTCGGTCCAGGGTCGAGACCGCCCAGATTACCCAGCTCATCGAGCTCGGCGGCAAACGAAGCGCCCGCATCGCGGTCGCCGAACAAGAGCGTCTACTCGCCGTCCAAGCAGTGAACGTGCGACGAGCGATGTTGCGTGCCGACGTTATGGCGGCCTATTTGGAGGCCTTGACAGCGCAAGAGCGGGTCGGTCTGGCCGAGGCGGCCATTGAGGTCGCAAGCCGGGCGACGAATGCCGCGAGTCGGCGCGTCGCTGCCGGCAAGATATCGCCAGTCGAACAAACCCGTGCGAGTGTTGCAGAGTCGGCCGTGCGTCTTGACCTCACCCAAGCAACAGCCGACCTGAAGTCAGCCAAACGCAAGTTAGCGATACTGATGGGCAGCTCGCGAGCGATTGCCCAGCCACTCCAGATGCCAGCCGTCGAGTTCGCTGCCGTACCGACGATGAACGAGCTCGAGCAGCGGCTAACCATGTCGCCGCAACTGCGTCAGGCCGAAGCGCAAGTCAAACGGCAGGATGCTTTGGTCGGCATGGAACGTTCGGCGCGGGTACCAGATGTGACGGTGACCGTGGGTAGCCAGCGGGATCGTGAACGCAGCGGGAGCGAAGCCGTCTTTGGTATCTCCGTACCGCTGCCACTTTTCAATCGCAACCAGGGGAACATGCTCTCAGCACTTAGACGAGCCGACCAGGCTCGCGACGAATTAGGCGCCGAGCAGCTTCGGGTGTATGAGGAAATCGCGGACGCTCACCAGCGTGCAGAGGTCGCTCAGCTTCAGATCGACAGCCTCAAGTCCGAGATGCTGCCAGCGGCGCAGCAAGCCTATGACGCTGCCGTGACTGGTTTTGAACTCGGAAAATTCGGGTTTCTCGACGTTCTTGACACCCAGCGCGCATTAATTCAGGCACGCAGCTTGTATCTGCGCGCTCTGTCCGATCGGTATCGAGCAGCAACTGATATCGAACGAATCGCACCGGCTACTAATGCCGAGAGCACCACCATCTTCAAGGAACACCTGCAATGACGCCCCTGCAAAATCATCGTAAGAAAAATCTGCCAATCATTGCCGCAATCGTGGCCGTCGGTGTCGTGCTGGCCCTGGCCATCCTGTTCTGGAACAAGGGAAGCGCTGAAGGTAGCGCCGGCGAAGATGCCCATGGCCATGCCGAGAGCGGTCAGAAGGAGGGCGCAAAAGAAGCCGGTGGAGCAGGCGACGAACGCGCCGAGGATGAGCACAAGGACGAAGGAGTGGTCAAGCTGCCGGTCATGCAGGCAGAAAAGGCCGGAATTACGACCGCCGTTGCCGGTGCGGCCACGATCGAGAACATTGTCAAACTGCCTGGCGAAGTCCGTGTCAACGACGATCTGACAGCTCACGTAGTGCCGCGCCTGGGCGGCGTCGCCGAATCAGTGCCGGCGCAGCTGGGGCAAACGGTCAAGAAGGGCCAGGTGCTAGCCGTCATTTCAAGCCCGGAGCTGGCTGACCTGCGTAGCGCCGCGAGCGCGGCACAGGTAAGGCTCGGCCTGGCCAAAACCATCTATGAGCGGGAAAAGAAACTGTGGGAGGACCGTATCTCTGCCCAGCAGGACTTTCAGCAGGCCGAACAGGCACTTCGCGAGGCCGAGCTTACCTTGCAGGCAGCGCGCTCGAAATTGGCAGCTCTTGAAGTGGGCTCCGGAGGCGGCGCATTGAACCGGTACGAGTTGCGTGCGCCGTTCGACGCTGTCGTCGTTGAAAAGCACATCACGCGGGGCGAAGCGGTGCAGGAAAACACCAATGTTTTCGTACTAACCGACCTCTCGCGCGTCTGGGTCGATGTCGCAGTCACACCGAAAGACTTGGCAAGCGTGCGCAGCGGCGCAACGGCGGTTGTCAGTGCCACCGGCTCTGATATGAAAGCCGTTGGGAAGGTAAGTTATGTCGGCTCACTAGTCGGGGCACAGTCCCGCGCCGCCACAGCGCGCGTCGTGATCGACAACCCAGGCGGCGCGTGGCGCCCTGGCCTGTTCGTGGACGTCGCACTGGTGCAAGGGACTAAACAGGCTGCTGTGGCGATTCCGGCCGATGCTATCCAGACGGTGGAAGACAAGCCAGTAGTGTTTGTAGTGACGGAAGGGGGCTTTCGCACGCAGCCGATCGTGGCCGGCATTAGTGACGGCAAAGGGGTGGAAATCCTGAAGGGCCTGGCAGCAGGAACGCGCTACGTTAATCGCGGCAGCTTCGTGCTCAAGGCCGAACTTGGCAAGGGCAGCGCCGAGCACGACCACTAATAGGGGATTTCCATGTTCGAACGCATCATTCGTTTCGCCATCGACAGCCGATGGCTGATCATGGGTCTAGTCCTGGCCATGGCGGCAATTGGCGTCTACAACTATCAGCGTCTGCCGATCGACGCTGTGCCAGATATTACTAACGTGCAGGTTCAGATCAACACCTCGGCACCAGGCTATTCGCCGCTCGAGGTCGAGCAGCGCATTACCTATCCGGTCGAGACCGTGATGGCGGGCCTGCCTGGACTGCAGCAGACTCGCTCATTATCGCGTTACGGGCTGTCGCAGGTCACAGTCGTTTTCCAGGATGGTACTGACATCTACTTCGCGCGCCAGCTGGTCAACCAGCGACTGCAGGAAGCCCGTGAAGGGCTGCCGGAGGGCGCAACGCCCATGATGGGGCCAATTTCCACTGGCTTGGGCGAGATCTACCTCTGGACGGTCGAAACAGAAGCAGGCGCAAAGAAGCCTGACGGGACAGCCTATACGCCAACTGACTTGCGCGAAGTGCAGGACTGGATCATCAAGCCGCAGTTGCGTCAGGTCCCGGGCGTGACCGAAATCAATTCGATCGGTGGCTTCGCTAAGGAATACCACATCACGCCGGATCCGAACCGGCTCAGTTCCTATGGTCTGACCCTGGCCGACGTCGTCACTGCGGTTGAGCGCAATAACGATAACACCGGGGCAGGCTACATCGAGCGCTCGGGCGAACAGCTTCTCATCCGCGCGCCGGGGCAGGTGCGAACCATCGAAGACATCCAAAACACCATCCTGAAAAATACCGATGGCGTCGCGGTTCGGATTCGTGATGTCGCGGACGTCGCCGTCGGCCGCGAACTGCGCACGGGCGCCGCGACCGACAACGGTGCCGAAGTTGTGCTCGGTACCGTATTCATGCTCATCGGCGAAAACAGCCGGCAGGTCTCGCAGCTCGTTGCAGAGAAGATGGTCGAGATCAACAAGACTTTGCCTGCTGGCGTCAAGGCCGTCCCCGTGTATGACCGTACGGTGCTGGTCGACAAGGCGATTTCCACGGTACGTAAGAATTTGCTCGAAGGTGCGATCCTGGTGATCGTGATCTTGTTCCTATTCCTGGGCAATATCCGCGCAGCGATTATTACCGCGATGGTCATTCCACTGTCGATGCTATTCACCTTCACCGGCATGGTGACCTACAAGGTCAGTGCCAACTTGATGAGCTTGGGTGCTCTCGACTTCGGCATCATCATCGATGGCGCGGTCGTGATCGTGGAGAACTGCGTGCGGCGCCTGGCGCACGCGCAAGAACAGACCAAACGTGACCTAACCTTGGAAGAGCGCTTCCGTGAAGTGTTTGCGGCCGCAAAGGAAGCGCGCCGGCCACTGCTGTTCGGGCAGTTGATCATTATGGTTGTGTACCTGCCGATTTTCGCTTTGAGCGGGGTCGAGGGCAAAATGTTCCACCCGATGGCGTTCGCTGTCGTCATAGCTTTGCTTGGCGCGATGATTCTGTCGATCACGTTCGTGCCCGCGGCCGTTGCCCTGTTCATCGGCAAGCGCGTGGCCGAAAAGGAGAACCGCTTAATGACAATGGCGCGTAATGCCTATGCGCCTGCATTGCGCGCTGTCCTGCGTAACGGACCGATCGTGCTGACGGCATCGATTGTCACCGTGGTCCTGTCTGGACTGCTGGCGACACGACTCGGGAGCGAATTTATTCCCAACTTGAATGAGGGCGACATTGCGATCCAGGCGCTACGCATTCCCGCGACCAGCCTCACCCAATCAGTCGATATGCAGAAGAAGCTGGAGGTCGGCCTCAAAGCGAAGTTCCCCGAGATCGAACGGATATTTGCCCGCACCGGTACCGCCGAGATTGCATCCGATCCGATGCCGCAAAACATCTCGGACGGCTACATCATGCTCAAGCCGGAGGCCGACTGGCCGAAACCGAAACGCAGCCACGCCGAACTTGTGGAAGCCATCCAAGAGGAGGCGGAAAAATACACCGGCAATGCCTATGAGTTCTCGCAGCCTATTCAACTGCGTTTCAACGAGCTAATCTCCGGCGTGCGTAGCGACGTCGCAGTCAAGCTGTATGGCGACGACATGGAAGTGCTGGCATCGACCGGTGCTCAGATCGCCGCGGTGCTACAACGCGTGCCGGGCGCAGCTGAAGTTAAGGTAGAGCAGACTACCGGTTTGCCGATGCTGACAGTCAATATTGACCGGGACAAGGCAGCGCGCTACGGGCTGAACATCACTGATGTGCAGGCCACGATCTCTGCGGCCACAGGTGGACGCGAGGCCGGCACCATGTTCGAAGGCGATCGCCGCTTCGCCATCGTGGTACGGCTACCAGAGGTGCAACGCGCAGACTTGGATGCACTTCGTCGCCTGCCGATCGCAGTGCCACCACCCTCAGGCACAAGCGCTGGAGGCAATGAAGACGTTCCCGCCTTCATTCCCTTAGGTGAACTGGCAACGCTCGATCTAGCACCGGGTCCGAACCAGATCAGCCGCGAAGACGGCAAACGCCGTATCGTGGTCAGTGCCAATGTACGCGGCCGCGATATCGGCAGCTTCGTGCCGGAAGCGGAGGAGGCTCTGGCCAAGGGCGTGAAGATCCCTGCAGGCTATTGGACCACTTGGGGCGGGACATTCGAACAGCTTCAGTCGGCTACCCAGCGCTTGCAGATCGTTGTGCCGCTGGCGTTGTTCCTGGTGTTCATGTTGCTATTTATGATGTTCCGAAACGTCAAAGACGGGCTGTTGGTGTTCACCGGCATCCCGTTTGCCTTGACCGGCGGGATCGCGGCCTTGGCTTTACGAGGCATTCCGCTGTCGATTACCGCTGCGGTCGGCTTCATCGCCTTGTCTGGGGTGGCCGTGCTGAACGGGCTGGTAATGATTTCGTTCATCCGCTCGCTGCGAGAAGACGGCATGTCGCTCGACGAAGCGATCACCCATGGAGCGCTAACGCGTCTGCGGCCGGTCCTTATGACGGCGCTAGTTGCGTCCTTGGGATTTGTGCCAATGGCGATTGCCACTGGCACCGGCGCCGAGGTACAACGCCCGCTGGCGACGGTGGTTATCGGCGGCATCCTGTCGTCCACGGCGCTAACGTTGTTGGTACTGCCTCTTCTATATCGACTGGCGCATCGTAAGGATCCAGATGGCCCCCTGCGTGAGACGCGCGTGGTCACCCCCGTCTAAAACCCGCGTGAAGCTGTGTATCCGGCGGTGTGAACAGCACACCGCCTCTTGAGGGGCGAGTCAGCGGTATGTGCCGGCACTCATGTTTGGCTCGCCCATGCACTTCGTGCGGCCCATCAGGGAGAGGTCGATTATGCGTTTGACACCAAGTGGGATTGAAGTGGTTTTGCCGCATCTTGTGCTGGGAACGAATGTCCTGTCACTGGCGTGGACCGCTTACGGCGCCATATTTTGGGAGAGCTTTTCGCTCGCTGCGAGTGCCCTGTACCAAATTGCCGTCATCATGCTTTATAGCAATAAATGCGAGCGCGCAGTTGGCAAAGAAGAGGAGGCAGGTCGGGACGAAAATATGCGATTCGCCGTTGTCGTCGTTCTGCTAATTCCAAGTCCGTTTATCGCAGGAGGGGCCATACATGCTCTTAACCATGCCTCTAACCTCTTGCCAAGCGATTTGATGCCGCTTGCAATGTGCGCGTTCACGGCCGGCGCATTGCGTGCGCTATACAGTTGTTTATTGTGCGAACAGCACGGTGCGATGTTCGTGATCAAGGCAGCGGTCGCTTTGTTACCCTTTATCGCCCCACTGGTGGCGGTAGGTTTGATTGCAGCAGGGTTCGACAACGTAGATGCCGTAACTGGCATTGCACTGGTGCTGATCCTGCTCTTGGCCGTGCTTGCGCCGCAAGTGGTTCACATCAGGCGGCTTTTCTACTGAGGTAAGGATTGGCCTGTACGCAAATAATTGCGCGCCGCTGCGCGATGCGATGCAAAGACCGGCGGTCGGTCCAGTGCCAACTTAAAAATGTAAGATATTGAGGAGATATCATGGGTTCAGGGCATTCACATTCGCACGCCATTTCACCTACACAGAACGCTCGTCCTCTGTGGATAGCACTAGGGCTGACATCGTCGTTTCTGGTCGCTGAGCTCATTGCCGGGATCATGACGAATAGCCTCGCCTTGATTTCCGATGCGGCGCATATGTTCACAGATGCCGCCGCACTCGCGATATCGCTGGCCGCAATTCACATCGGGCGACGTCAGGCCGACGCAAAGCGTAGCTTTGGGTACTGTCGTTTCGAGATCCTGGCAGCAGCCCTCAACGCGATTCTGTTGTTCATGGTGGCCATTTACATTCTTGTTGAGGCCTGGAAGCGGCTGCAGGATCCGCCCGAGATAGCCTCTGGCGCCATGCTCATCGTGGCGGTGCTCGGCCTGGTGATCAACTTGATCAGTATGCGGCTCCTTTCTGCCGGTAAGGATGCTAGCCTGAACGTGAAAGGCGCTTATCTGGAAGTATGGAGCGACATGCTCGGATCGATTGGCGTGATCGTCGGTGCGCTTGTGATTCGCTGGACCGGCGCCACCTGGGTCGATTCGTTGATCGCTGTGGCCATCGGACTGTGGGTGTTGCCGCGCACTTGGATTCTGCTCAAAGCAAGTTTGAACGTCTTGCTCGAAGGTGTACCTGAAGGCATCGATTTAGCTGATGTGAAAACCAAGATTCTTGCAGTGCCAGGCGTTGCAAGCGTCCACGACCTGCACGTGTGGGCCATCACAAGCGGCAAGGTGAGCTTGAGCGTGCACATCGTTTGCGATCCGGGGCATGTGGATCTCGAAGCGTTACTGATCTCGGTCCGTCATGAAATCGCAGATGAATTTCACATCTACCATTCGACAGTGCAAGTCGAGCGCACGCCTTGCGAGCAGGCCACCGAGGTCCATGGCTTCGAGCCATCGGCAAGTCACTGATTTTATAGAGAAGAGCATATGATTGAACATATCAAGAATGGGCTGACCGAAGCGCGGCACGCTCTGGACTTGTTCGTGAACGACGCAACCAAGCTGCAAACCGTGGCTGACGCCGCACAGGTACTGGTGACATCGTTCGGCAAGGGAGGAAGGGCTTTTTCTTGCGGGAATGGCGGTTCAATGTGCGACGCCATGCATTTCGCGGAAGAACTGACAGGACGCTTCCGTCGTGATCGGCCCGGGATCGCCGCAACCGCAATTAGCGACCCAACTCATATCACCTGCGTTGCAAACGACTATGGATACGATCAGGTGTTCGCCCGTTACATCGAGTCCCATGGTCGTCCGGGCGATGTACTGCTCGCGATCAGTACGAGCGGGAAAAGCCCTTCGATTCTGGTCGCGGCCCAGATGGCGCAAAAGCTTGGTATGGTCGTGATCGCTTTGACAGGGACTGCTGGCTCGCCATTGGAGGACTTCTCAGACGTCTGCATCAGCTGCCCGGGCGGTAATTTTGCTGACCGTACTCAAGAGCTACACATCAAGATCATCCATATAATGATCGAGTTGGTCGAGCGCGAACTGTACCCGGCCAATTACTAGCGTAGGCATGGGCGAGTTCCAGGGCCAACGCGAGTGTACAGCGCGTCCCGCTGCCGAGGCGAACGGACGCCTTGAGCATGAGGGGGTCATTGTCCTGGTTAAGAACGTCGGCTAATGCTGCCAAAGCTAAGAATCGCTGTGTCTTTTCTGCCGACGCTACCAATTCGCTCGATGCTTGTCTTCAGTATCGTTGTGCCGCGTGTCGTCCGGTGCGTGCAGATAACCACTAGTGGTGCTGATCGAAGCGTGACCCAGATTGTCTCTGACATGCCGCAAGTCTACGGAGTTGTTCGCCATGTGTGACCCCGCGGTATGCCGCAACCAGTGCGCCGATGCCTGACTGACTCGATGAGCAACATGCACGAATTGTGGTCCCTTGAGCTCGATTCGCTCGGCCGTCATCGCGAAAACAGCCTTGATGATATCGTGGATCCCGCCGCGACTCATCGCCTTAGGCTTCCCGCCGATGGGCAGTAGCAGCGGCGTCGACTCTCCAGGTACAGGCAGCGCAGGGAAGCTTAGTTCACGCCTATATCGGCCGAGTTCGTTCATCAATTCATTGGTCGCCGGCACTAGGCGTACCTTACTTCCTTTGCCGAGGATCTCGAGCCACCACCGTTCGCTGCCATCGCGGTCGCGCCTGCAGAAGAAACTGCCCATATTGTTCTCGGCAATCTCCGAGATGCGTAGACCGCACACATAGAGCAATGTGAACAACCACCGCAGTCGCAGATATCGCTCACGCTCCCTCGGCGTTTCGCGCGGCATGGCGTCAATCGTGGCCTTTACTTCTAGCCAGAGTTCATCGTCAAAATAGCGTTCAATACGAGGCGCCCGTGCGCGACCTCTTTGGCGGGAAAGCGAGAGCGGATTGCCTGCCAGGTAGCCTGCACTGACAAGCCAGGCGAACATCGACGTCAATATGATACCCGCCTGCCTTTGACTTGACGCTGACAATGCCCCTGCGAACGGGCGCCAACGCGGATCATTGCGAGGATGTCTGCGACTCTGTTCACTCACCCATCGGTCTCGGGGCAAGGGGTTGCCCAAGAATGCCTGATAGGCCAACCAATCTTCGTGCGTCAGGGAAGACAGCGGCTTGGCACGCTGAAGCACACACCAGAGAAGCAGCCGCTCAGCCTCTTTTCGATAGGCGTCGAACGTGGCCTTTTTATGGACAAAGTTCGCGAGCCAAGCCAGCACCGCCGCGACATCGGTGTTCGCGCTGATCTGCCTCGGCACATGCCACTCGCGATTAGACCCAACGGACCCATCCAGGTCGCGTGATACCGTCATCACCTCCATAGGCGGAACGGAAATTTCTTCGAGGACGGCGGCTATCTGTTCAGACATTGAAACGTACTGTTTTACGGGAATTTAACTCGGTTGAGATTTCCCGGTGCCGCTCTGAATGCGCACCTCTTGGCGAATCTCGACTGGTTGCAGCGTCTGGTAGCGCTGCCGAATATTATTGTAGACGCCAGGCGTGTCTTCAGCGGCGACTGTTACAACCATCGCATATGGCAAAGCGGGGAGGGCGGCGTTGTCGACGCTTTGTCCGTCCTCACGCGCGCCGTACGTGATGTCGAAAAGCGGATCGTCTAGCGTGTCGACGTTGAACCGATGTTCATGTTTGAGCGTCGTCTCCCACTTTTGCTCGTCAGTGCGCGCTTCGAGCTCGGTCGTGTACATCTTCGATGACGAGAAAAATGGCATCGTTTTCTTCGACGTCTTCTTCGGACGCAACAGCACCGTCAGCCCGGCACGCGTGTAATTCACAGCGTGTTCAGGATCGGTATGACTGGCAAAGCACAGCGTCGCGCGAAGAGTGACTTTCCCATTCAATGGCAGGGAGGGGAACGGGATGAGCGCGCGCAGATTCTGTCCGGCCTGCAGGGTGCCCTGATAGATTACTCGCACTTCGTTGTCCTCGCACGTCAAGACTTCATCGACACTTTGAGGAAACCGGCCGTGTCCGATGTGGCTCATCAGCATGTGCTTTGGCCGGCTAGCGTGGTGCGACATCAAGGCGCGAACCGCTAAAACGCTCAACGGAGAATTGAGGGAGACCTTCACGCCGATCGCTGTTCTAAGGGTCGCTGGAGAGCTAAAACTGGTGCCTGTCGTGTGAGCGTAGTGACCACTGAGAGCGTTGTAGACGACGAAGGGTTCCTCTTCCGAACCACCGAAGGCTACGCCATCGGGTTTGATCATGCCAGGGCTGCGGCCGGGACCGTGTGAGCTATAGGGCGCGCGCTCCCAGGACAAACCTGTGCCGTCGCAGGCGCCCACCGCCAGGGCATTGACCATATCGGAAGGAGGCTGCACCCGGCTCTCCGGCCATTCCTTTTCGCCATCATTACCGACCGCGATAGCTGCCAGCGTGTTGCCAGAGGCGAGATGACTGTCGATTAGCGCCGTCCATGGATGGACCTCGTCATCATCCATCGGCATAT
Source organism: Telluria sp. RT2P19 (assembly GCF_059685725.1). Taxonomy (NCBI): domain Bacteria; kingdom Pseudomonadati; phylum Pseudomonadota; class Betaproteobacteria; order Burkholderiales; family Oxalobacteraceae; genus Telluria; species Telluria sp. RT2P19. Next base: position 184,963 of record NZ_JCASIL010000009.1, on the reverse strand, counting down.
ATGGCCCGATGCTGAAGTTCACAAAGTCGTATTGCTCAGTTTTGAGGACATGGTCGATATTCTTGAGCACATCGTAGAGGTCGACATCGGGCACATTATCGGAAAGCTGCAACGACGGGCTGATGCAGCGGTAGTGATGCACGTCTGCATAAGGGCGCGGGAACTGCTCGCTATCTTCGTCAAGTGGTCCGAACAGCAGAGCGCTGGTCACACCGTTGCCATGATTGAGATAGGCCGCCGAGGTCGTCTCTGCACCTGGCAAGATTGTCTCTTGTACCCACCGGCCCAGGTCGGTGTGACCGATGCCGCCGTCGAACACTGCAACCTTCAGCTTGGTGTCGATCGCCGGCTGCTCAGTTAAAGCAGGCGCGACGACGCTCGAGCTACGCATGTCCCTGCCGCCGATACGTAATGACGGCATCACCCGCACCGCCCGCACAAATTGGAACGCTGCCAGATCCTGCGCTTTAGCGGCCGCCAGGCGCACTGGAATGAATGTCAGGGCAGATACGCTCAGCGCACGTGATACTTCAGCTGTTCCACCTAGCGAGGCGACGTAGGATGCGAACGCTTTGATGATGTCGGCATCTTCGACAGCGGCATGCAGGACAACCTCAAGAGAGGCCAGCGCTTGATCCGAATTCCTGGCGAAGTTCTTGTCCGCAGCGCTGAACTCCTCCAGGAGTTCGAATCGACAGAGTGCCTTCTGCTGCGTTTCGGAAATCTCTTCCGAAAAAAGCATTCTCTTCAACTTACTGAATGCTACCTCGGTACCTGCGACATACAAAGCTGCGGTGAAGGTCGCTTCACCTGCACGTTGGCGGCTGCTTGCGACGTCGCGCGGCACTACGCGAGCTGAGCGACTTCCCACGCAACGCAAGCCGCTTGCCTTGAGCAGGTTATTGGGATGATGTGTTTTAGCGAGGAAGGCAGGATGTAACGTAAACCTGGCAACGGACTCGCCGCGAGGCTTGAGCGCCGGCGGCTGTGCATGATGGGTGTGCAATAACAGATCAAGTTGCTTGCCCAAGAATTCTCGCTGCTGCGCGATGTTATACGGGTACTTTTTAAGTCCCGATCCGCGCTTGAGCGTGAAAGGCTGCGTGAGCGTCTCGCCGTATCCCAAAATGATGTTCGTTGCCGCCATTCCTGATTACTCCCCGAGGTAACGTTTGATGACACTGCTCACTGTAGGATGGGTTTTCCCCAGCCGAGATGCGATTTCCCGTCGCGATAGGCCTTCCAGATGCAACAGAAGCATCTCGCCTTCATGCGGTTTAACCATGTCGCCTTTTCTCATCCTGAGCTGCAAGGCATTCTTGACCAGAATCGGTACGAGCGCCGATTGCTCGAGGAGGGCGGTTTTACGAGACGAATGGATGAGGTGGCCGATCGAGCTGAACGATTCCCCGTGCAGCAGGGCAGCCAGATTCCGGCGGATGTTCTCGCCCATCGGCAGATCCTGCAAATACTCCACAATCAACTCCGGTGAAGGGGGCTCGAACTGGACGACGTGATCGAACCGGCGCCACACTGCAGGGTCGAGGAGTTCACCGTGATTCGTTGCCGCAATTAACAGCGAGTTCGCTGGCCAGTCGTCGAGGGCCTGCAAGAGCACGTTGACCAAGCGCTTGAGTTCGCCGACATCGCTGTCGTCATCGCGCCGCTTTGCGATCGCGTCGAACTCATCGAGTAGCAAGACGCATGGTCGAGAGATTGCATGATCGAACACAGCGCGTACATTGTTGCCAGTTTTCCCAAGATAGCTGCTCATGACCGTCGCCAGATTCAACGTCAGCAGAGGCAACTTGAGTTCTTGTGCCAACCAGTGCGCAGCAAGCGTCTTGCCGACGCCAGGCTTGCCGCAAAATAGCAACATCCTTGCCGGCGCCAAGCCTTCCTGCATTAGCAGTTCGAGGCTGCGCCATTCTTTCATCACGCCTGACAGCACGCCGTCAACCGTGTTGCTAAAGACAGGCCGTTTTGGCAAAACCACTGGGAAGATGGTTTCTACAAGCTCCATTCGCGAATCGGCATCTACTGGCGTCGGGACGAAGTCCCCGGCGCCGCGCATGACATTGTCAACAGAGAGGAACTGCGCAAGCTCTTGGGCTAGCGCCAAGTCGGTTTGTTTAAGCTTTGAAGCAAACCGGCCAACTGCGAGCGCGAACGCGCTACGCGAACCGGTCATTCCCGATTGAACCACCTTCACCAACTCTTTTCTCGGGAAACTTTCCACGACAATCCTTATCAATCAACTAGTTACGACACTTGGAAAATCTCTATGCGTCGATTTTATACGAATCTTTCCACCAAAGCCATAATTTTTACCGTACCTGGGACGGGACGGTGTGGCGGGCGAACTAGTGCGGGAGCCGTGATGGAATCAGCCGACATAATGATAATAATGTCTGATGCGTGTCAGCACGTGAGCAGGTAAAGAAGGCCATCGAAGGCTGCTAGAACAAATGATGAATCGCCACCGCTTGGACGGTGGCGCAATGAAATCAGAATGTGGCAGGCACATGCACGGGCAGGTACACATCGGGCATATCGCGCGTTACCCCGACGCGTACCGATACGCTGAGGTTGCGATTGTCGCGCAGTCCATACACCAACGGCTGCCGATCGGACGTTTGTGCTTGCGAGCCATTTTCTCGATGAGTAGGAGGAAGGGAATCGCCCACCGATTGATGATTGAATGGTCAACCCATACGCCGCGCTCTTCCATCACTTCTCCAATGTGCAGGTAGCTCAGCGGGTAAGCCGCATATTAACGGATGCGCACCAGGATGACGCCGATCAGGAAACGCATTCCTTCGAAGTGGAGCCTGGTCATCGTTCACAGGCTTGGGCGTAAAAGTCTACCCGATCCCAGTGGCGGTTCCGTTAATTCGACAGAACCGTATATAACCCCCGAGTTCCTGCTCACACGAACTCTCTCTCCTTAACGATCTGCGTAGTAAACTTTCCGAACGATGATGTAATCGCGTTCTTCGACCAGGTTGTGGCGCAGCTGCACGAGGTCCCACGAATCGTCTTGATTGACAACGCCAGCATCCACAAGGGCGACCATATAAACAAGAAGCGGAGCCAGTGGGCCAAGGATGGCTTGTATCTGTATTATCTGCCGCCCTATAGCCCTGAACTCAATTGAATCGAGATTTTGTGGAAGCGCGCCAACCATTACTGGCGCCGCTTCGTTGCCAAGAACGGCACAGATCTGCTTGATGAGGTTCAGTCCTTGATGAGCGGCTTCGGGAGCAAACTCACGATGAATTTTGGGTGACTACTTAGCGTTAACTACCAGACAGGCGCCCTTAGCGTTCGTAGTGCTTCGGAAACAGTTTGTGGACGCTACAGCAACGTGGGTAGTGCATGCCACGGAAGAGGTCAGTGGCTTCAAGAATCGGCGGCACTTCTCGGAACAGCACGATGCCATGGCAAGCAAAACTATTGAAGCCAATATCCGTTTCGCTTCACATTGAACTGGTAGAGGTCGATCTCTTGCCGGGTAATAGCTGAGTCCGATGTGACGGACAGTGTCGAGTCGTAGCCGATCGCCCCCGCCGCGGGGCTAGGGACGCCGTCTTTTGGAACCTCTACGCCGAAGAAATTGAGCGAGAAGCCCTGATTGTCTCTGCGGCACGCTATCGTAAAGCGCCCGAGGTAGCTGCCTGAGAGGTAGCTTTTCGCAAAGGTGCTGCCGCTGATGTCGCGCGTTTCGCCGTCGACCGCCAAAGTCATCTTGCCGCGCTGCTCGGTGAGCTTGAGTTCACGGTCTTGGCACTTACCCTCAAGTATCGAACGCTCGATCTGCGGGACGTGGTAACTGTCGTCCGAGCTTACGATAACGGTAGTAGTCAAGGCGGCGGCAAACAACAAGGCTGTAAGCATGAACGGAGTCCCAGGGTTGTGCGTGATCGATTATTGCATCACCGAGAGGCGTCGACAATCACAGATGTTTCATTCGGAACCAGTATACCGGTTGCGTTGACCAAATAGCAAATCCGTGCTTTCCAGGACGCCAGCGGACGACGGGATCTTGCAGTGATTCAGCCCGGTACGCGTCCCATGCACAGGGCCGCGCACCGGCACTACCTACAGTTTCATATCCTTAGTTGTGATCTCCCGATGAGGCACCAACATTGCGCGCTTCATGCAGGGAGCGTTCGTGTAACAGACGCCACGCTGCCGGGATGACGAACAAGGACAGCAGCGGTGCAGTGACCATTCCGCCGATCATCGGCGCCGCAATGCGCTGCATGACTTCTGAGCCGGCCGCGCTTCCGAACATGATGGGAAGCAGCCCGGCCACGATGACTGCAACCGTCATCGCCTTGGGACGTACCCGCAGGAGCGCACCTTCCGTGATCGCTTCCATCACCAGTTCGCTGGTCAAAGCACGCCCGGCATCGAGCCGGCTCTGGAGCGCATTGCGCAGATAGACCTGCATGACGACACCAAACTCTGCCGCGAGCCCTGCGAGCGCGATAAACCCGACCGCAGTTGCAACGGACACGGCGTGGCCAAGCAGCCAGACCAGCCAGAACCCGCCGACGAGTGCGAACGGCACGGTCGCCATCAGAAGGAGCGCTTCCGCCGTGGAGCGGAAGGCCAGGTATAGCAATAGGAAGATGACCAGCAAGGTAAGCGGGACGACGGTCTTCAAGCGCTCGGAAGCGCGCTCGAGATATTCGAACTGTCCCGACCAGCCGACGGAATAACCCGGCGGCAGCGTGACCTTTTCCCGGACGCGCTCCTGCATTGCGCGAACGGCAGTCAAAAGGTCGACACCGCGGACATCGACATACACCCAACCGGACAGGCGCGCGTTTTCGCTGCGGATCATCGGAGGCCCGTCCATCACGACAATCGTCGTCACGTCGCCTAGGCGGATCTGCGCGCCCCGCGCGGTGACGACCGGCAGTTCGCGCAAGGCCTGAACCGAATCGCGGTAGTCCTGCGGATAGCGCACGTTGATCGGGAAGCGCTGCCGCCCGTCGACGACTTCGCCCACGTTGTCGCCACCGATCGCCGTCGATACGACCGTCTGGATGTCGGCCACGCTCATGCCATAGCGCGCGGCGCGCAGCCGGTCGATGGTCACGTCGATATAGCGGCCGCCGCTGAGCCGTTCGGCAAGCGCGGAGCTGACGCCGGGGACCGTCTTGACGGCGGCTTCGATGGCCGTCGTCACCTTATCGATCTGGCCCAGGTCCGGCCCGGAAACCTTGATGCCTACCGGCGTCTTGATACCGGTGGAGAGCATGTCGATGCGGTTGCGGATCGGCGGCACCCACACGTTCGATAGCCCAGGCACCTTCACGATGCGGTCAAGCTCCTCCACCAGCTTTTCGGTGGTCATACCCGGCCGCCACTGGTCCTTCGGCTTGAACTGGATCGTCGTTTCGAACATTTCCATCGGCGCCGGGTCGGTCGCGGTCTCCGCGCGACCCGCCTTGCCGAAAACGGTCGCCACCTCGGGCACTGTCTTGATCAAGCGGTCGGTCTGCTGCAACAATTCGCTTGCCTTTGCGGCGGACAGGCCTGGCAGGGCCGAGGGCATGTAGAGGAGGTCGCCCTCGTTCAGGGGCGGCAGGAACTCGCCGCCCAGCCGCGAGATAGGGATGGCCGTCAGCAGAAGCGCGATCATGGCGATACCCAGCGTGGTTTTCGGGTGCCGGAGACTGGCGTCGAGCAGCGGGCGGTAACCCTTGATGAGCAGGCGATTGATCGGGTTGGCGGACTCCTTCGGGATCCGGCCCCGGATGAGATAGCCCATCAGTACAGGAACCAGGGTAATGGCCAGTCCGGCGGCCGCCGCAAGCGTGTACGTCTTGGTGTAGGCAAGTGGCGAGAACAGCTTGCCCTCCTGGGCTTCGAGCGCGAACACGGGGATGAAGGAGAGGGTCACGATCAGGAGCGAAAAGAACAGTGCCGGCCCGACTTCGACCGATGCCTGGGCAATGATTTCCCAGCGGGTCCTGGCGTCGGGCGCGCTGGCCGCGTTGGTTTCCGCATAGCTCTCGAGGTGCTTGTGGACGTTCTCGACCAGGACGAGCGCGGCATCGGTAGCGGCGCCTACGGCGATCGCGATGCCCCCAAGTGACATGATGTTCGCATTGACACCCTGGTAGCGCATGACGATGAATGCCGCCAGCACGCACAAGGGCAGGGTGAGCACGGCCACGAGCGCGCTACGCACATGGAACAGGAAGACCGCGCACACGATCGCGACTACGATGAACTCTTCAACGAGCTTGCTCCCCAGGTTCGCCACCGATGCCGAGATCAGCGTCGACCGGTCATAGGTCGTGACGATCTCCACACCTTCCGGGAGCGAATGCTTGAGCGTTTCGAGCCTGGCCTTGACGGCGTCGATGGTGTCGAGTGCGTTCTTCCCGGACCGCATGATCACGACGCCGCCGGCGACCTCGCCCTGGCCATTGAGCTCGGCGATACCGCGCCGAATCTCGGGCCCCAGGCGCACCGAGGCGACGTCCCCCAGTAGGACCGGCGTGCCGGCTTCGTTCGCGTTCAAGACGATGTTGCGGAAGTCCTCCAGAGAACGTAGGTAGCCGTGCGAGCGGACCATGTACTCGGTTTCCGCGATTTCGACGACGGAGCCTCCGGATTCCTGGTTGGCCTGAGCGACCGCATCGAGCACCCAGGTGTGTGACATGCCGAACGCGCGCAAGCGGTCCGGGTCGAGGACGATCTGGTATTGCCGGACCATGCCGCCGATGCTGGCGACTTCCGCGACGTCGCGCACCGTCCTGAGCTCGAACTTCACGAACCAGTCGTTGAGGGCGCGCAGCTGGCTGAGGTCGTGCCGGCCGGTCCTGTCGACCAGCGCATACTCGAATACCCAGCCGACGCCGGTACCGTCGGGTCCCAGTTCGGCCCGCACGCCGGCGGGAAGGCGGTTCTGTACCTGGTTGACGTATTCCGTCACACGCGAGCGCGCCCAGTACAGGTCGGTCGCGTCATCGAACAGCACGTAGACGAACGAGTCGCCGAAGAAGGAGTACCCCCGCACCGAGGTCGCTCCGGGCACGGACAGCAGGGCAGTGGTCAATGGATACGTCACCTGGTCTTCGACCAGCTGCGGCGCTTTGCCGGGAAACTGGGCGCGAATGATGACCTGGGTGTCGGAAAGGTCGGGCAGGGCGTCGAGCGAGGTCGTGCGCAGCGAGTGGACGCCCCATGCCGCTAGCAGGGCGGCGGCAAGGAGAACCCAGACCCGGGCGGCGATCGACGCGCGGATGATGCGCGCGATCATTGCTTGCCGTCCTTCGCTACCACGACCCGCTTGAGCAGGTAGCCATCGGCACCCTCGACAAAGTCGAATTCGACGGTCTGGCCAGCCTGGATGTCCTTGAATGCATCAGGCGCAGGCTTCATGAAATCCATCGTCATGGGCGGCCATTGCAGTGTCGGGACGGGCCCGTGCGACAGCGTGATGGCATCTTCCGAGACCTGCTCCACCTTGCCGACCGCCGTATGTACCATTGCCGCTTTGCCTGGCTTGTCTGGCTGTGCAGCGGCGTTCGGCGACTTCTTCATGGCGTCCATACGGTTGGGTGCAGGCGTCTGGGCCCCGCCGCCATTGGTGGGTGCCGCCGGCATTTCACTTTCGAACTTGGGGAGGACCGATTTCAGGTTCGCTTCGGAATCGATCAGGAACTGCCCCGAGATGACGACTTTCTGGCCTTCGTCCACGCCGCTCAGGATCTCGGTGTCATTCCCGATCTCGCGGCCGGTTGTCACGACCACAGGACGCAGGCTGTCGCCCTGAGCGACCAGTACGATGGAACGTGTACCCGATGCGATCACGGCCTCGGTCGGAACCATCAGGCGCGGCTGTGCTGCAGCAGCGCTCAGCCGGACGCGCATCAGCATGCCAGGCATCAGTGATGCGTCGCGGTTGTCCAGTTCGATGCGGGCCTGGGCAGTCCGGGTAGCGGCGTTCACGCCTGGCAGGATTTCACGCACCTTGCCTTCATAGGTTTGCCGGGCATTGCCTTCCGCCGTCGCGCTCACCCGCATGCCGGCTCGAGCGGAGCCGATCAGGGCTTCCGGCACCTCGGCAAGCAGCCAGACGGTTTGCATGCCGACTACCTTGGCGATGGTCATGCCCGGTGTTACCTGGGCGCCTTCACGCACCCCGAGTTCGCTGACGACCCCGGAAACGGGGGAGGTGAGCAGCTGGTGCGTCTGCACACGCCCGGTACGCTCCAGCTCCGCGACAAGAGAGTCGGGGATCGAGAGTGCGCGCATGCGCTGGCGAGCGGCGGAGGCAAGCGCTGTGTCGCCGCCCCGTCTGAGCGCAAGATACTCCTCCTGGGGGGCGATCCATTCCGGGACGAATACCGAAGCGACGGACTGACCGCGCTTGATCTGCTGGAGTGGCGTGCGAACGTGAAGCCTGTCGATGTAGCCGGCGGTACGACTCTGGATGACCTCCTCGCGGCTGGCATCGAACTGGGTCGTGCCGACCAGATCGAGCGACTCGGTGACTACCTCGCGCCGCACGGTCGCGAACCGGATACCGAGATTCTGCTGGAGGGTCGGCGAGATCCTGACCCCGGTCGTTTCACCGCCGTCGGCGTACACCGGGACCAGCTGCATGTCCATGAACGGGCTTTTCCCGGGCTTGTCGAAGCGTTTTCCGGGAACCATCGGATCGTGCCAATACAGGACGCGCCTGCCCGGATCCGATGGGGAGGCGGTGGCCGGCGCGCTCCTGTCGCCGTGTCCGCCGGAGCCGCCTGGAGACCTGTTCGCGCCCAGCCAGTAGCCCCCATACCCGATCAGGGCACCCGCAGCAGTAAGGATCAGAGTCTTCGTTGCAAGGGAGCGCTTCATTTGCCAGTCCTCCCGGCACTTGCCAAGTCCTGCGGAAGCAGGCGCAGTTCCAGTCCCGCCCACACCAGTGCGGCCTCCAGCTCGAGCGCATTAACCTGCAGCCTGCGCGCGAGAGCGGCACGCCGGGCTTTGAATACCGAGGTCAGCGTTCCCATCCCGCCGCGATAGTCGGCCAGCGCGGTCTCGACCTGCCGTGCCGCCGTCGGCAGCAGTTCCTTCTCGAGCCGGGCGATGCGGCGCTTCAGGCTCTCGAGCTGCCCCAACTGGGCCTCGATAGCCGACCGTGTCTCGAGCAAAGCCTCCTCGTACTCCAGCCTTGCCCGTGTGCCCAGTTCGGCTTTCTCCGCGATCTCGCGGTCCTGGCGCTGCGCCCGGTGGATGGTCAAGGGGATGCTGACGCCAAACGAAACCATGTTTGAAAACTGTCCGCCGCGCTGGGCGAAGCCGGCTTCGAATGACCAGTCGGGCCGGCTTTCTTGTACGGCCGCGCCCGCGTCGGCGTCGGCCAGGTCGACGGCGCGGCGTGCGCCGAGGATGGCCGGATGCATGCTTTCCAGGTTCGACATCGCCAAGCGGGTTGCCGCAGTGTCCAGATTCGGCCCCTCATCAGACACGGCCCTGGAGTCGGTGCGGGTCCAGCGGCGCAGCTGGAGGAGCGCGGTCTGCAGGTCCTGCTCGGCCGCATCGACGTCGTCGCCGCTGAGCACGAGCTCGGCTCTTGCCTGAAGGACGTCGCTGGCCGAGGCCTTGGCCCCGCGATGCGATGCCTGGAGGGCCGAAAGTTCGCTTTCCATTTCGTGCGCAATCGACCTGGACAGGCCGACCGCTCGCTGCTTGTACAGCACGGTCAGCCACGCTTTTCCGGTCTCGACACGGATATTCGCGACCTTGTCGAGATGCGCCGCCTCGGCGGCCTCGACCGTGCGGCGTGCCACCTGCGTCCGGGCCTCCCGCTTGCCGCGGGAAACCCATTGCTGTTCGATGCCGATCCGGCGCATTGTCATGAAATCGGCTTTGGGGCGGAAGCGGTCCGGGCCCGTTACGGGCAGGTTATCGATGCCCAGTTTCAGGGTAGGGTCGGGCAACTGGTCCGCGCGCGCGGCAGCATGCTCGCTTGAGGCGACCGAGGCCTGTGCCGCCTTTGCTGAGGACGAAACGGACGTTGCAAGTGCCAGGGCTTCGTTCAGGGAAAGCCCAACGGGGGCAGCAGATGCGCCCCTCGGAACAAGTAGGAACAAGGCCACGACCAGAGCGTGGCCAAGGCGTGCGGGCTTGGCCGGCACGCCATGACGTGACATGAGATAAGAATACATACATCCTCCGCGAATGAAAACGAGCGCCGGCAACTGGCCGGGCACATGCCAGACGGGAGGTGGTCAGACTCGGATACGCAGAGTTCGCAGGTAGGGCGGGTCAGCGTCCGGCGCGGGGAGGTCGCCGAGCCAGGGCAGGGAGACCGCAAGCGTCGAGACGGGTGCGACGATCCGAACGAGGCCGGCGGGAGACAGCAGGCTCAGCGCAGGAGCCGGGTTATGGTGGTCGACGGACGCCTTGGTGTCAGCCGAGAACTCGGCACAATGGACGGGGCGCTCCATGTCCATGCCGGCGCAGAGCTCCCCATCCATCATCTGCATGGGCGCCTGCTTGCCGACTATCTCCGGGCACACGTACGATGCCATCGCCATGCCCGACGTCATGAAGGTCATGACGAGGAGAAGTGCAATGCATCTGAACAGTGCGGGGAAGGAGCGTCGCATCGGGTTTGGAAAGGTAACGGCGGTCCGTGACATTCTAGCCGTATTTCACAGCTTGATACGTGAGACGGATGAAGAAAAGTCTCACTTCTTAACTAGGCAGCCGACTAGTCGTGATCTTCGCTTAACACGGATGTGGCCTTCCCCCACCTCGCTCGAATGTTACCTATGCGGCCCTCCAGCAATGCTCAACGCTACATGCAGAATGCCGCGCGAAGGGAATAGACGACCGCAACGTCTCGTTTGAACCGCCCCGGCTTTCGTGGAGGCCGGTTAGTGTGAGTCAGGCCGGGATAGCCTGACCGCTTAGTTGCTTGTAATAGTTTGCCTCAGCTTCAGCCGGCGGTATATAGCCGAGCGGTTCGAGTAGTCGGTGGTGGTTGAACCAGGATACCCATTCCAGCGTGGCCAGTTCGACGGCCTCACGCGTTTTCCAGGGAGCGCGGCGATGGATCAGTTCAGCCTTGTAGAGTCCGTTGATGGTCTCGGCCAAGGCGTTGTCATAACTGTCGCCCTTGCTGCCTACAGAGGGCTCAATGCCGGCTTCTGCCAGGCGCTCACTGTACTTTATCGAGACGTATTGAGTACCCCTGTCGCTATGGTGGACCAAGGCGTTTCGTTCCGGCTGGCGCGCGTACAAGGCCTGCTCCAGCGCGTCGAGCACGAAGTCGGTACGCATCGAGCTGCTGACGCGCCAGCCGACGATGCGCCGAGCGAAGACGTCGATGACGAAGGCTACGTAGACGAAACCCTGCCAGGTCGAGACGTACGTGAAATCGCTGACCCACAGCTGGTTCGGCCGCTGCGCCTTGAACTGGCGGTTGACCCGGTCAAGCGGGCACGGTGCCTTGGCATCGGCAACCGTGGTACGTACGACCTTGCCGCGCATGACACCACGCAGGCCGCCCTTGCGCATCAAGCGTTCGACCGTGCAGCGGGCCACATCGGTTCCCTGACGCCTCAACTGGTGCCAGACCTTGTCGGCGCCATAGACCTGCAGGTTCGCCTGCCAGACGCGCTCAATATCGATGCTCAGCACATCGTCGCGCTGAGCTCGTGCACAACGCAGTGCAGGGTTGCGTTGCTGCGCTGCGTATCGCCAGTAACCCGACGGCGCGACCTGCATCACTCGGCAGATCGACTCGACGCCATAGGCATGGCGATACTGGTCGATGAACTTCCTCACGACTTGAAGCGGCGGTCGAGCTCCGCCTGGGCGAAAAACGCACTCGCCAGACGCAGGATCTCGTTTGCCTTGCGCAGCTCGCGCACCTCTCGCTCCAGCGCCTTAATGCGCTCTTCTTCAGCAGTAGTCGGGCCTGGGCGCTGGCCAGTGTCACGCTCTTGCTGGCGTACCCAGCGACGCAGCGTTTCAGGTGTACAGCCGATCTTGGCTGCAATTGATTCGATGGCTGCCCACTGCGAGCTGTACTCGCTTGCGGCCTCGCTGACCATGCGCACGGCGCGCTCGATGACTTCGGGGGAATACTTAGGTTGCTTCTTCATAGCTCCATTTTCTCAAAGAATGGAGCCTCCACAAAACCCGGGGCGGTTCACGTTCGACGATTTCAAGGTGTAACGCGACCGCAGTAGGGAACGTTGTGTTTACCTTGCGTGTTCGCTTAGGCAAGTACCGATTGACTCAAAGCAGCTTTACATCGCATTCGAACAAGTGGCCCGTCGAGTGTGGCGTGCTTGGTGCCCGTGCGAAACGTGTGGAATGGTGTTCGATGACCATGCTAAGGTTGCCATATGCACCACCGGTTAAAAACCTTCTTGCTTTGCCTATTGTTCGTGACCCTGCCGATACAGAGTATCGCCGGGGTCGCGCAGTTCGCTTGTAGCATGGCGCATCATCAAGTTGACCCCGACAGCGCTCAACAAGTTGTATATCCCACGCCTGAAATCTCGGCGAACCTTAGTGATATCGTCACCTCTGGAGACGACGCTGCGTCTGGCGATTGTGAGCGCATGCGTAGTCACAAGGGCGCGAATTGCGGAACATGTTCCGGGTGCTGTATTGGTAGCTATGCGCCTCCACCAGTTTTCAGCCTCGCTGCTGTGCAAGATTCGGCTGTAACTGCCAAGCCAAAAGCCACTTTCTCCTTCACTGGTCATTTCCCGCCACGGCTGGAGCGACCGCCACGATCCTCTCATTCCCTCGCATCATAGTAGGCTGGTCCGCGGCGTGCCTGTTCCTCGATTCAAGCATGCCAGGGCAGCGCTGGCCGTTGGACAATCTGTTCCATCAAGCTGATGCCGAATCACGCCGTACTTGCTACTTCATTAGTGGCAGTATTGGCTGGCCTACTTTGCGCACCCATAGCCAAAAATTTTTGACGAAGCCCGATGCGTTGCATTCCGCATTCTGGGTCGTCAAATGATCTATCGATTAATCGGAGAACCAGATGAATTCGTTCGATATCGACGCTAGCTGCAATAGCAACTGGCGCCGCCGCTTCCTGCAGGGTGCCGGTGCAGCGATCGGTCTTGCAAGCTTGAATCCCCGTTCACTCTTTGCGCAGCCTAGCGACCGGGGGACTCTGCGCGGGACCGACTTTGACCTAGTGATCGCTCCCATGCCCGTCAACTTTACGGGCGCCGCGCGGATCGCTACCGCGGTAAATGGCCAGGTTCCTGCCCCGATTTTGTGTTGGAACGAGGGCGATACCGTGACCATCCGGGTCACCAACCAACTGCAGACCGTTAGCTCCATCCATTGGCATGGAATCTTGCTTCCGGAGGAAATGGACGGCGTTCCGGGAATAAGCTTTTCAGGCATTGCGCCAGGTCAGACCTTCACCTACCGGTTCAAAGTGCAGCAAGCAGGCACATACTGGTATCACAGCCACTCAGCCTTCCAGGAGCAGACAGGATTGTACGGTCCGATCGTTGTGCTCCCAAAAAACGGTGAGCTAGTTTCGGCCGACCGTGATTACGTAGTCATGCTGTCGGACTGGACCGACGAAAAGCCTGAGCGCGTACTCGCTAATCTTAAAAAGATGAGCGACTTCTTCAATAACAAACAGCCGACGTTCGGTGAGTTTATGCAAGATGCCCAGCGCATGGGTGTTTCGGGCGCGGTTGAAAAGCGCAAGATGTGGAATCAGATGCGCATGATGCCGACTGACTTCAGCGATGTCACGGCTAGCCGGAACATCAGTAGCGCACTAAGGTACCTGATCAACGGCTCGACCTCAGAGAGCAACTGGACTGGAATATTCAGCCCTGGCGAGAAGGTTCGACTTCGGATCATCAATGGTTCGGCAACGACTATCTTCGATCTGCGCATTCCAGGTTTGAAAATGACCGTCGTTACCGCCGACGGGCAGGATGTGGAGCCGGTGACGGTCGACGAGATTCGTGTTTCGGTAGCTGAAACCTACGATGTCATCGTCGAGCCGACTGAAGAGCAGGCTTACACAATCTTCGCTCAGTCCATCGGCCGCTCCGGATCGGTACGCGCAACCCTCGCACCCCGCCAAGGGATGCAGGCACCTGTTCCGGAAATTGACGAGGCACACTGGCTCACTATGGTTGACATGATGGGAGCAATGGCCATGTCGGGCGCAAATGGCGGCCACGGCGGCCATGGAGCAATGCAAAACTCGTCCTCATCCAGTACGGCAAGTCGTGAGGCCATAGCGACGCACCAAAACCATGCACAGGATGCGCCGACAGCGGCTGACTCGCATGCAGGCCATGGCCAGTCGACGACAGCATCGACGTCCAAGCCAGCTCAAGCGCCGAAGGTACGTCATGCGCGAACTGAGTATGGCCCGGGCGTTGACATGCGTGTTGACATGCCCAGGACGAATCTGGACGACCCTGGCGTGAACCTGCGGGATAACGGCAGGCGGGTACTGACCTATGCAGACTTGCGTACGGTTGGAGGACCAGTTGATCCTCGGGAGCCCACGCGGGAGATTGAACTGCACCTGACAGGGAACATGGAGCGCTTCATGTGGTCGTTCGATGGCCAGAAATTTTCGGAGTCCCTGCCAATTCATTTCAGGTATGGCGAGCGGTTGCGCGTTGTGCTTGTCAACGACACGATGATGAATCACCCGATCCACCTGCACGGGATGTGGAGCGAGCTTGAATCTGCAACCGGACAATTCCAGGTGCGCAAGCACACCATTAACGTTCAGCCCGCGCAACGCGTCAGCTTCCGGGTGACCGCAGATGCGCCGGGCCACTGGGCTTTTCACTGTCATCTGCTTTATCACATGGAAGCCGGAATGTTCAGGGAGGTAGTAGTGTCATGAAGAATCAACTGAGGAAGCCGATTCCTTATGCCTTGGTGATCGCCTCGCTTTTTTCGCAGAATGCTGCCGCGCAAGCGACTGCGTCCGTCCAGCAGGTCCCCTCGGTGCAATCATTGACGGGGGACACTCACTCGACAATGGATCATGCGGCCATGGGTCACGTGACACCGCCGAGCTCTCCAGCTAAGCCTGTTCTGCAACCAGCAGTGCCTGCAAAACCAGATGCCAGACAAAGTTCTGGACAAGCAGCTCATTCTGTCCCAACGGAAGCAAAGACATCACGGGCGGAACAGCAGAATCAGCAACAAGGACAAGGATCTGAACATACTGGCCATCATACGACAGCTCCAGCCAATCGCTCAGGCACGCCTACGGCTCCGGAACCAGGAAACGTTGGGCAGCCGGTAAGAGAGCAGAGCCCGGCTTCAGGGCACGCAGGACACGCGATGCCAGCGCAAGCAAGTCCGACAGTGCAGGGGCAACGCAACGCGCCTCAAGCGCAGAATATGGATCACTCGGCGATGGGCCATGCACCGCCCCCCGGAGCGTCCGCCAGTAACGCCCATGCTGGGATGGATCATGCCGCCCAAGCCATAGTTTCGCCCGCCGCCGGCGGACAGGACATGCAGATGGGGCGCATGCAAGGCGGTCCACCGCCGGCCGACGCGCGCGACCCGAACGCGTATAACGAGGGCACGAAGTTCGCGCACCTCGGTAATCATGAGATGAACGACAACGCGCCATTCTGGAAAGTCCTGTTCGACAAGGCCGAGGCGGCGAAAGGCGACGGTGAGCAAGGCCAGAATGTGGAGTTCGAGGCCTGGTATGGCAACGACTACGACAAGGCCTGGGTGAAGGCGGAAGGCGAGCGCCGTGGCGAGGCACTTGAGTCGGCGCGCACTGAGCTCTTATGGGACCGGGCGTTTGCAACATTCTGGAGCACGCAAGTAGGTGTCCGGCACGATAGCGGCGAAGGCAAAAGCCGTAACTGGTTAGCCTTTGGCGTGCAGGGCCTGGCTCCCTACTGGTTCGAGACCGAGGCGACAGCGTACTGGCGTCCTGGCAGCGGCTTGGCAGCACGCCTGAGTGTCAAGTACGAGGTTCTATTCACTTCCCGACTGATCCTTGAGCCCGAGGTGGAAGCGAACCTTTACAGCCGTAGCGATCCGGAACGTGAGATAGGCAGCGGCCTGTCCGACATCAGCGCGGGCCTGCGGCTGCGTTATGAAGTCACACGCCAGTTTGCACCTTACATCGGGGTGACATGGAGTCGGCAATTCGGCGAAACCGCCGACTTCACGCGCATTCGTGGGCGGGGCCAAAGCGAGGTGCAGGCTGTTGCCGGCATCCGGTTCTGGTTCTAGTTCTGGATTGAGTAAATAAAGAAGCGAATTCGTATGAGACACGCTGAAAAGCGTGCGGGATTAATGGAAGAGGCAACCTTTCAATGAACGCTTAAGGAGAAGATCATGATCCAAAATCAGTTCCAATCGTGCATTCAGGCTTGCTACGAATGCGCTCAAGCCTGTGACACATGCGCTGCGGCCTGCCTTCAGGAACCGGATCCAAAGATGATGGCTCGCTGCATCGAACTGGACAACGAGTGCGCTGCGATCTGCCGTCTTGCTGCGCAGCTCATGAGCCGCTCGACCGAGCACGCAATTCAAGTGTGCCAGCTGTGTGCCGACATTTGCGAAGCTTGTGGGGACGAGTGCGCGCAGCACCAGGCGCAGCATTGCCAGGATTGCGCTGCCGCATGCCGCCGTTGCGCACAAGAGTGCCGAAACATGAGTCAGTCGGCCGCTGGAGCCGCATCGATGTCTGGATCGCAAATCGGATCCCACTAAGCGTATGGGCTGCAGTCATCGATGGGATGAAAACCGACTGTAGCCCCTTTTTGGAACAAGTATTGCATTCAAGGAGAGCAGATTATGGCAAATAACATGAACAGGGCAAAGGATGCACAGGATGCGGGCGCCCGGGCATTGGAGCGGGTTGGAGCACAGCACGCAAAACGTGATGGCATCTCTTTTGATTTCGACGCTGGTAGCGCCCCTTATGACTATGCAATCCGTGTCGGCACTGGCGCAGTCAATACATTGTCGGGCAGCGAAACGCGTGATTATCTGTGGGGCCTGGGCGGCGATGATGCGCTCGATGGCGGTGCTGGTGAAGACAATCTCTTCGGGGACGCAGGCGCCGATCTGCTCGTCGGCGGCGATGGTGGCGACCGGATGATGGGAGGGATGGGTAATGACCGGTTGTATGGAGGTGCTGAAGCAGACGGTCTGATGGGAGGAGCGGGTAACGACTTGCTTGACGAGGGCGAGGGCCATGGCGACCTCAACGGCGGCGCCGGCGACGACATCCTGATCGGGGGCTTGGGCGCGGACGCTTTCATGATCTCGCCCGACAGCGGCAATGACGTCATTCGCGACTTCACTGCTGGGCCAGGAATGTTCGATCACCTCGCGATCAACGGCCTGAGCTGGGCGGACCTTTCGTTTGCCGACACTCCCGACGGTGTCAAGATCAGCTGGGACGGCGGTTCGGTGCTCATGAATGGAGTGACAAAGGCGGATTTATCGCAAGACGATTTCATGTTTGCCGAGTCTCCTGAGCTTCCACCCTCCTCACGCCCGGCTGACGCTCCTACGCCTGAGCGGCCGACTATGAGCGAAGAAGGACCTGTGATTAACGGTTCGGACAGAAGCAATCCAGCGTTTGATCGCATCGCTGATGCAATGTTAAGGCGTGATACACCGGTGCAGTTCGGCTTTACCGGTGATGAAACCTACAGGGTGAAAGTAGGTACGGAGGTCGCAGACACCTTCGATGGGGCCGAGACATGGGATCACTTTTTTGGTCGCGATGGCAACGACCAGCTCTTCGGCAATGGTGGTGACGATATCCTCCAAGGCGACGCAGGCGACGATAGCCTGGAAGGTGGCGCAGGGTCTGATAGGCTCGACGGCGGGATGGGTAATGACCAACTTGACGGTGGCGATGCGGAAGACGAGGTCATGGGAGGGGACGGTAACGACGTCATCGATGCGGGCGCTGGTCACGACATGATTGAAGGCGGCATGGGTAACGATACCATACGCGGCGGTACTGGCGCAGACGCATTCATGGTCATGCCTGACAGCGGTAACGATGTCGTACTTGACTTCGAAGCGCGTGGTGCTGCCCAAGGGGCTTTCGATCACATCGCATTCATCGACATCATGCCAGACCAGGTATCTGTCCAGGATGCGACGGCTGGTGCCTTGATCTCGTGGGACACGAATGGGGATGGCGCGGCGGACGGTTCGGTCTTGCTGCAGGGTGTCTATATGGCGGATCTACGCCAGTCCGACTTCATGTTTAATGAAGAGCCTGCCTTTATCGCTGGGGTAAGTACGGTTGGCTCTAATTACGTCTTCCCGCTGTAAGGCCAGACGCCTTGCATGAGCTGTCAGTGACATCTTAGGCATCTTTTAATGCTTTAGATGTCACTGCTTAAAATTGCTATTAGCGTAGTATCGGGGAAGGTAAAAACACAACTTAAGTTTCCGTTCTTTGAGGTGACTGATGGTGGCATTGAAAACATTGCTTCTGGCGGCCGTGATAGTAATTGCCGCTGGATTCGCGTTTATATACTCTGGCTTATATAATATTGCGGCAAATGATATGCATACGGCGCCAGTCCGTTGGGCGCTTGAAACTACGCGCAACCAGTCAATTGATCGTCGTGACGACAGTATAAGGGTCCCTGCCGATCTCGCTGACATGCGACGAATCGAGAACGGCGCGAGGTCGTACGCAGCAATGTGCCAGATATGTCATCTCGGGCCTGGTGTCGAGCCAACGCCAATACACCTTGGGTTAAATCCGCAACCACCTTTATTTACCAAAGAAAATAGCCATCAGTCAGACGAGAGTTTGTTTTGGATTATAAAGAACGGTATCAAGATGACAGGGATGCCTGCGTGGGGAGCGACACACAGCGATAAAGAGCTATGGGATATCGTTGCTTTTCTCAAGAAGCTCCCTGAATATTCAATCGAGCAGTACGAAGATCTTAGTGGTCGCGCGGAGCACAACAGTAACCCGAGTTCGACACATGCGAATGGAGATTCCCCCGCTCATTCGCACTAGCAGTTTATTCCATAAAAAGCACTCGCACTGATGAATCTTCGAGCCTGAAGATTTTTTCACTCAACATGACAGGAGTAGCCATGAATAGTTATTTGCGGTTCGGTACGATGATTGCAGCATCTACGGTGGTAATGTTTGGCTTGATGTATTTGAACGTCTATGAGTCGGCGCATATATTTTTCAGCGAAACTCGGCTGTATATGGCCTTAGTGATGGGCGCGGCAATGGCGGTAGTTATGCTCGGATTTATGCTCGGCATGTACTCAAATAATAGGCTCAATGTAGGTATCTTTGTCGGCAGCATCGTATTGTTTGCGGTGGCGTTATGGCTGGCACGCAGTCAGAGCACAGTCGATGACGTGTCTTGGATGAAGGCAATGATTCCTCACCATTCGATTGCGATCTTGACCAGTGAGCGAGCGAATATTTCCGATCCACGCGTGCAGAAACTCGCTGATCAAATCGTCGAATCGCAGAGGAGGGAAATAGCGGAGATGAAAGCTCTTATTCTAGAGCTTGAGGGAAAATGAAACGCTGCGAGATCTGAATTTTTTGCCAAAAAAATATGTGTAAGACACCGTCGAGACACGGAATGTCTTTGTTCAGGTCCAATTTTTAAAAGCGGAAGTGATTCGAGGCAAACGAGGAGATAGAGCGCGGTAGAGGCTGATTTTCAGGTAAGCGCCATCTTGTTGTGCGTTGCGTACATCGCTGCGCGCGTATCACAACAGGGGACATCTGATGCTGAGTTCACTGTGTTTTGCTGGATTCGCCGTCAGATTTCGCTGTACAAGCGAGGAGCAATGCTCCTCGTTTCGAAGTATCAGGCGCAAGGCTTGCGATTACTTAGCCTTCCTAGAGGACCAATGCACGTGCACGATGGACCAGATATCGCCCTTCTTTTCGAGGACCGCCGTGCCTGTTCCGAATACGTGCACTGGTTTGCCTTTAGAAGTGCCCGTGGTTTCAGTTTCCTCCCACACGACGGCAGTATTGCCATCGATGCGTTCGGTCTGCTTCAGTACCTTCCGCGTCGAGTTCTTTGCGAATTCCATGTCGCCGCCCAGATGATGGCTCGCATATTCATCGCGCGAACGCTCGACGTAGCCCGATTCATAGATCGCAATTTCCGGGGACAGCAGGCTGAGTGCTTTCGCCTTGTCGCCGCTCGTGAGGGCATCATGGAAGGCTGCGAGCGCCTCTTTCGGTGACGCCGCCAGACTCGCTGCGGAGACCGCGAAGAGTGCAGCGCTCAGGACGAGCGCTGGAATGGTTTTCTTTTTCATTATTATTCCTTGGAAGATGAAGTCCTCACGACGCCGTCGGCGGTGAGGTGGAACTCAGGACGGCTGCTGCGACGAGTACGGCCACCAGGATGCATGCCTCGACCTGAAGGATGAGAGCAAACCTCCCATCGGCGCCGCCTTCCGGCTTTGGCTTGCGCAGTTGTGCCAGCAACTGGGGCATCACGACGAACCGGTTCAGGCCACCCAGTGCCGCTGCGGACAGCACCAGTCCGATCTTGATGAGCAGGGTCGTCCCATAGGGATTGCCGAATGCGTTCTCGAAGCTTCCCAGTCCGCGCCAGGCGCTCAGCACACCCGTGATGAAGATGCCGACGAGGGCGACGGTAGCCGATGTCGACAGCGACTTCACGAAGCGTGCGCATTCGCCGCGGTTCGTCGACTCCCATTCAGGCTGGGTGCGCAGCGTGACCAGGCCGGCCACGATGACTTCGCCGATCCAGATGCTGATCAACACGAGGTGGACCCAGTCGACGAGCACAGCCCAGGTGAAGTCGCCAGCGGCGCCGGCGTGGCTCACCATGCTGCGCGAATAGAGCAGTACGCCCAGGGCAACCGCACGCACCAGCGCGGCTGCGGCACCCGGCCGTTCGCCATGGTGTGCCCGGAGGGTGAAGACAACGACGAGCAGCGCCGCTGCGCCGATCATCCAGGCGAGTCCGTAATGCGTCGCGGTGATGACGGACCGCACTGCGGGAAAAGCCTCGCTTATCGGAACCTCCGCCATAGATGCCGCTTCGAGCCACAGGACCGCGACATACGCCACCGCTGCCGCCGAGACCGTAAGAAGCATGAGCTTGCGCAGTCGCGGAACCATGCCGATGCCCCATGCCGACCGTGCGCTGCGCAGCCAGATATGGGCTGCACTGGCGCCGACAAGTATGGCCATCGACAGGTTCAGGACGACCGTGACGAAGCGTTGTGCCAGTGCGAGGTCAGCCTCCATGTCACTTTACCCGGAAGTCGAATTGGCCTTTGACCTTGTGACCGTCCCGTGTAACCGTGGACCATTGAACCCGCCAGGCCCCGGAGTGCAGGGCCGGAACGGTGGCGACCAGCACCTTGGGATTCGCATCGTCGAGGGCTGTCTTGCTTGCCTCGACGACCGCGCCTTTCTCGTCAACCAGTTTGACCTTGCTGAATGGCAGCTCAAGTTGCTCGCTGAACTGCAGGCGCACTTGCGAAGGCGCCGGGCTCACTATCGCATTCGCTTGTGGCGACGACGACTCGAGTTTGGCGTGTGCGGACGCGGCGGAAGTCGCCACCAGTCCGGCTACCGCTACTGCCGCTGCAAAGAAAGATTTGATTTTCATGCTGGTCTCCTGGGAGGCTCGCCAAACGCGGTTCAAGCGTACCGAGCCTCCGGTTGATGGATGGGCTCGGTGGGCTTACTGGGCCGCCTGGAGCTGGACGATCGTGACCGCGCCGTTGACGCGGTCGGCTGCGAACTTGACCTTGTCGCCCGCCTTTACCTGGTCCAGCATGGCCGGGTCTTTAACCCGAAACACCATGGTCATCGCTGACATGTTGAGGTTCTTCAATTCGCCATGGCGCAGCGTGATTTTGCCGGCTTCCTTGTCGATCTTCTTGACTTCGCCATCGGTGAGTTCAGCCGTCGCCGGCGCCGCGTGGCCAGCATGAGCGTCATGAGCACCATGGGCGCTGTGCGCGCCGTTCTGGGCGGTGGCAACGGACGCTGCGGCGGCCAGGGTGATTGCGAGAGTCAGTTTCGAGAGTGCGTTCATGTTCATTCCTTTCGTTCGTGAGGAAATACTGTTCAGTTGTAGTGCTTGAATACTTTGGTACTGCCGTCGGCCTGTACCAGCAGGACGTTGTACGGATCCTTGCGCGGGCCCTCCATGCCCGGAGAGCCGAGCGGCATCGCGGGAACTGCCAGCCCTTTTGCCTTGGGCTTCTCGGCAAGGAGGCGCTTGATGTCGCTGGCAGGGACGTGGCCTTCGATGGCATAACCGCCTACCATCGCGGTATGGCAAGAGCCGAGTTCATTCGGGATCCCGCCACGTTCGCGGTAGTCCGAAGGATTGTCGACGTTGGCCACCCTAGTCTGGAAGCCGTTCGTTTTCAGGTGCTCCACCCAAGCGGTGCAGCACCCGCACGAGGCGCTCTTGAAGACGTCGATAACCGGTGCGGCCGCCATTGCGAGCGCCGGAGCGCACAATGCAGCGGCGAGCGCGATCTTGCTTGCTAGTCGTCGGATCATGGGTTCGTCCTTTCCTGTTGCGATCAGTGATGACCCTTGTGGCTGGTCGGCTTGCGGACGGTGACTTCGACGTCCCCAGGCTTGGCAGCGGGCATCGCCTGGCCGCCCGCGCTCTGGCTGCGCACTGCGGCCGGCGGCTCGCCTTTCCACTCGTAGGCGACGGTGCCGGCGGGGTGCTTGTACCAGCCCGGGTCCTTGTAGTCGCCCGGCTTCTGGTCCTTGCGCACCTTGAGCACGGTGAACATGCCGCCCATCTCGACGCCGCCGAAGGGACCCTGGCCGGTCATCATCGGCAGGGTGTTCTCCGGGAGCGGCATTTCCATGTCGCCCATCGAGCCGCCTTTCTCGCCCATCACCATGTAGTCGGGCACGAGCTTCGTGATTTTCTCGGCGACGCCGCGGTGGTCGACGCCGATCAGGTTCGGCACGTCGTGTCCCATCGCGTTCATGGTGTGGTGCGACTTGTGGCAGTGGAAGGCCCAGTCGCCCGGCTCGTCCGCGATGAACTCGATGGCGCGCATCTGGCCCACGGCGATATCGGTCGTCACTTCCGGCCAGCGCGACTCCGGACGGGTCCAGCCGCCATCGGTGCCGGTGACCTCGAACTCATGGCCATGCAGGTGGATTGGGTGGTTCGTCATCGTCAGGTTACCGGCGCGGATGCGCACGCGGTCGCCCTGGCGCACGTTCATGGTGTCGATGCCTGGGAAGGCGCGGCTGTTGAAGGTCCAGATGTTAAAGTCGAGCATCTCGTTCACGCGCGGCGTGTAGCTGCCCGGCTCGATGTCGTAAGCGTTGAGCAGGAACACGAAATCGCGGTCGACGCGGTGGTGGGCCGGATTCTTCGGGTGCGTGACCCAGAATCCCATCATGCCCATCGCCATCTGGACCATTTCGTCGGCATGCGGGTGGTACATGAAGGTGCCAGGGCGCCGGGCGACAAACTCGTAGACGAAGGTCTTGCCCGGCTGGATGCCCGGCTGATTCAGGCCTGTGACGCCATCCATCCCGTTCGGCAGGCGCTGGCCGTGCCAGTGGATACTGGTGTGCTCCGGTAGCTTGTTGGTGACAAAAATACGCACACGGTCACCTTCGACCACTTCGATGGTCGGCCCCGGGCTCTGCCCGTTGTAGCCCCACAGGTTCGCCTTCATGCCGGGCGCGATCTCGCGCACGACCGGTTCGGCGATCAGGTGGAACTCCTTGACGCCATTGTTCATTCGCCAGGGCAGCGACCAGCCGTTCAGGGTAACGACGGGGTTATACGGCCTGCCGTTGGGCGGCGGCGGTGGCGGCTGCGTGGCGGCGCTGGTCATGACCGGGGCTTCCGGGAGGGTGGCCGCGCCAGCGCGGCTGACCAGTCCGGCGCCGACCAGGGCGGCTGCGCCAGTGAAAAAATCTCGACGAGAACTCATTGCTGATTCAATCCTTGTTTAATGTTCGGCGGCGGCTTCGGTGGACGCGGCGGAGGAAGCCATGGAGAGCGACGAACCGCCGCTGCCGCTGATGGCGGCCTGCAGATCCGTTTCCGCGATCCAGAAATCACGCTGGGCATCGATGGCCGCGTTCACGCCCGCTATCTGTGCGCGTGCGTCGGCCAGCAGTTCGAACACGCTCATGAGCATGCCGTTGTAGCGAAGCAGACTCTCTTCGGAGATCTTCTTGCGCAGTGGTACCAGCTCATCGCGGTGCTGCCTGGCGACGTCATAGGTGGTCCGGTAAGCTGAATACGCTTCGCGGACCTGCGACCGGGCATTGATGGCGGTATCGGCGGTGCGGTGGACCGATTGCATGTACAGCGCCTCGGCCTTTGCGACACGTGCGCCTCCCCAGTCGAAGATCGGCAGGGCGAGCTCGATCTCGTAACCGTTCTCACGTGGCGCGCCGGATGTGCTCTTGTTGACGTAGCCAGCGTCGAGCACGTTGATGACGCCGGTTGCCTTCGTCAGTCCCAGGGCGCGCGCGGTCGACTCGGTCCCAAGCTTTGCCAGGCGCACATCGAGGCGCTGCTGCATGGCGAGCGACTCGATATTGCCTGCCTCACGTGGCGCCGCCGGCAGCTCCGGCAGCTTGTCGGGAAGCTGGAACGTCGTGTTCTCTCCCCACACACCCATCAGCCGCGCAAGCTGCTCGCGCGCAGCGGTCGCATTGTGGCGCGCGCGCGCAAGCTGGGTCGAGGCTTCGCTCGAGAATGCCTGTTCGCGCGCCTGGTCAAGGGCACTCAGGTGTCCGACCTTGGTCATGCGTTGCGCCAGCTCGGCACTCGCGCCGGCCGCCTCGCGGACCTGCTCTGCGTAGCGCGCCGACTGCACAGCGGCAACAGCATTGAAGTAGGCCTTGCGAGTGTCAAGCGCGAGCCGGACCGCTTCGGTTGCCGCGACCAGCTTGGCGCTCTCGAAGCGGCGCGACTCGATATCGCGGCGGATCGGAATGGTCACCAAACCGACGAGATCGAACATGACGCTGCGTTCGATCTCCGTTTCGCCGCCGCCGGACATGCGGCCAAAACTGAAACCTGGATTAGCCATTCGGCCCGCCTGCACCAGGTCCGCCTCGGCGACACCCAGCTCGGCGAGCGAGGCGCGCAGGCCCCGGTTGTTGATCAGGGCAATGCGAACGGCACTGTCGGCGGTGAGCGGCTGTTTCAGCAATTGGTTCAGCTCGTCCTGGATGGCCGCGCCATTGGCATTCGTCTTGGGCAGGCGAACGTCCTGGCCGGTGCGCTCGGCGGTCAAGGATGAGACTGCGTCCAGGCCGCCGTCCTTGGAGAACGTCGCGCAACCGCTCAACGCGAGGGCCATGGCAGCTGCCGCGACGGCACGCATTGTGGGAATTGAAAGCTTTGTTGTCATTATGTGTTCGGCTTAATGATGTTTGCTGTGATCCACAGGCGCAGGACTGGCCGGCTTCGCTGGCGACGTGGGCGCTGGTGCGGACGGAGCCGGCGCTTCTTTATGGCCGTGGTGATTCTGTTCACCGCCGTGGGCACCATGTCCCGCGTGTCCCGGCGCTCCGGCAACGGCATCGTTTGCGGCGCGCCAGGATTTGTCAGGCGTGGCCTGGTCGGCCTGCGGCGCCGGCGAAGATCTGGTGATGACCGATTCGTACACGGTCGGTGGCACTGCGACGGCGGGGTCTGCAGGGTCTGGCAGCGGACGGGATTGCTGGGCGTGCGCGTACATCGGCAGGACCAGCAAGGCGCCTATAGCGGCGGCCAAAAGCTTGGAGGTCATGGACAATCCTCAAAATCGGTAACAGGGCGTGCACGGGCACGCACGAGTGCTCAAGAGCGACGACGGCGCCGCCAAAGGACAGCGGGTCAGCTCTTGTTACGATTAAGCGGATTGGTGCCGGGGAGGGCGTTGAGGGCCGTCCTGGATGAAGCCAACGGCGAAGGCCGCAGGAGCAACGACGACTGCGTTGGAGCCGTCGAAAGCCGGGACAGCGAAATGAGTGGAGGGTGGCGCGACGGCGCCCAGGCAGAACGCGGAGCACGCACTGCAGGTGGAGTGCGGCTTTTTACCTGCCTTGGAGTCTGCCGGATCGGCGTCGACCAGGGAGTCGTCCGACTGGCTTGCATGCTCGCCACCGTGATGAGCGTGCGCATCGGCCATGTGCTCGTGGGACTGCATGCCCGGATCAATCGAAATCTGGCTGGACTGCTGGTGAGCCGGGCCGCACGACATACGGTTGGCCGCAAGCGCGTGCAGCGGAAGCACGGCCAGCAGGAGCCAAACCAGAAATGTCTTGAGTGCGCGGTTCATAGGTGTCGCGAGTATAGCACGACATTTTTTGGCCTGAAGCAGCTCTTAAGGCTGACTAAAGTCAGGGCGACAGGTACGCCGCATTGGCGAGATATGCAAACAGGGTGCGTCAGCGCACAGCATGGGTCGTCGGACTTCTTCCAGAATCGGAAATGGACGCGCAGTGTTTTCCTACGTCGCACGCGGCGCCGCTTCACCCTGGAAGGCATGCCGCTACCTGCGCCTTCGTTCAGCGGAAATTCCGCTTGACCTTTCCATCATTGGAAGGTTTACAGTGGAATAGTCCACTTTCCGGAGGCGTTTTATGTATGAATCCACCCGTCGCGAGGCCCACAGCTCAGACAAGCGCGTGGCCGCAATGCCAAGTACAGGCCTGCGCGACTTCGCGCGTGCGAAGCAGGCAGGGAGTGCCCTTTCCGATTCGGACGAGACGCCAGTGACACCACGCTGTCTGTTCTGCCGGTACCGCAGTCCAGGTGCCGGAAAGGAGTTGGCACATGCCTAGAATTACTGTGTTACCGCATCCTGAGTGCGCGCCTTCCGGCGCATCGATCGTGGCCGCTCCCGGCACCAGCATTTGCGACGCGCTGCTGGAGAATGACGTCGACATCGAGCATGCATGCGGCAAGGTTGGTGCCTGCACGACGTGTCACGTCATCGTAAGGGAGGGATACTCGTCCCTCGTCCAAGCGAGCGAGGATGAGGAAGACATGCTCGACCGGGCATGGGGCGTGGAGCACTTGTCCCGGTTGTCGTGCCAGGCCATTGTCGCGGAGGCGGATCTTACGGTCGAGATCCCACGGTATTCCCTGAATCACGCCAAGGAAAACGGATAGACATCACAGGTCGCGCACCGCTTGCGACAGGCGGGCCGCGCGAGGACAATGGTTTTTACTGGAGCTGCCATGAAACATGAAGTGCATGATCACGTCGGTCACCAGCAGAAGGGCCACGAATGCCACCACGCGCACGGGCATCATGCCGTCGACGCCTCCGGTGCAAGCATGGCCGGTGCATCCCAACATCATCCGACTGCTGCGTCCGATAAGCCCTATACCGATCCCGTATGCGGGATGAACGTTGCCGACCGGCCGGATCGGCGCGTCGAGCACGACGGCGTCCTCTATCACTTCTGCAGCGTGAAGTGCATGGACAGGTTTCGCGCCGATCCCACCAGCTATACGGAGAAAGGCGCCCCCGCGGCTATGCCCGAGGCGCCGCCAGGGACGATCTACACCTGCCCGATGCATCCGGAAATCCAGCAAGCCACCCCGGGTAATTGTCCGATATGCGGAATGTCCCTGGAGCCGATGCTGCCGTCGCTGGAGGATGAAGAGAATCCGGAACTGGAGGACTTCCGCCGTCGTTTCCGGTGGACGCTGCCGCTGACGGTCGTCGTCACCATCCTGGCGATGGCAGGGCACCGGATCTTCAGCGGAGGCCTTGCTTACCAGAGCTGGATCGAGCTCGTCCTCAGCACGCCGGTCGTCCTGTGGGCCGGGTGGCCTTTCTTTGTCCGTGGTGCGCAGTCGTTCAAGAATCGCAGCCCCAATATGTGGACCTTGATCAGTATCGGGGTCGCCGCGGCGTATGGTTACAGCCTGGTTGCGACCGTGTTCCCGGGCCTGTTTCCGTCGAACTTCGCGATGCACGGCCGTATCGGCGTCTACTACGAGGCCGCCGCCGTCATCGTTTCGCTGACCCTGCTCGGTCAGATCCTCGAGCTGCGTGCACGCTCGCAGACATCGGCTGCGATCAAATCCTTGCTCGGCCTTGCGCCGAAAACGGCCAGGCGGATCCGCGCCGATGGCACCGAGGAAGACATCGAGCTTTCGCACGTCCACATCGGCGATTCGCTGCGGGTCAGGCCTGGCGAGAAGGTGCCGGTCGACGGGGTGGTCCTGGAGGGCGAAAGCGCGGTGGACGAAGCCATGCTCACTGGCGAGCCGCTACCGGTGACGAAGCGCCCCGGCGACAAGGTCATCGGCGCAACCATCAACACTAGCGGCAGTCTCGTCATTCGCTCCGAGCGCGTGGGATCGCAGACCATGCTGTCCCAGATCGTGCAGATGGTCGCGCAGGCGCAACGTTCGCGGGCGCCCATGCAGCGCCTGGCCGACGTGGTGGCCGGCTATTTCGTCACCGTCGTCGTGGCCGTCGCGCTGCTTACCTTGATCGGTTGGGGGCTGTTCGGGCCCGAGCCCAGCTGGGTCTACGGCTTCGTAAACTCCGTTGCGGTCCTGATCATCGCCTGCCCGTGTGCATTGGGCTTGGCGACGCCGATGTCGATCATGGCCGCGACAGGCCGCGCCGCCACCCAGGGCGTGCTGTTCCGCGATGCCGCGGCGATCGAAGCGATGCGCAAGGTCGATACGTTCATCGTCGACAAGACCGGCACGCTCACGGAAGGGAAACCTGCGTTCGACCGGGCGATCGCTGCCCCCGGGTTCCAGGAAGTCGATGTTCTACGGATCGCGGCAAGTATCGACCAGGGGAGCGAGCACCCGCTGGCACACGCCATCGTCGCGGAA
Organism: Telluria sp. RT2P19; assembly: GCF_059685725.1. Lineage (NCBI taxonomy): Bacteria > Pseudomonadati > Pseudomonadota > Betaproteobacteria > Burkholderiales > Oxalobacteraceae > Telluria > Telluria sp. RT2P19. The sequence continues at coordinate 156,110 of NZ_JCASIL010000009.1, read as the reverse complement.
GCACGCAGGCGGAATCTGCCGCTGCACAAGCCTGAAACCTTCGAATCGTCCAGTGGGATCGGTGTACGGGGCACAGTGCAGGGCGAGCGGGTTGCGTTGGGCAATACGGCGCTCATGGACACCGAAAAGGTCGACTGGACGCCACTACAGAAGGCCGCGGAAGAGCTTCGACAAGTCGGTGCAAGCGTCATGTACCTGGCACTTCAGGGAAAGCTTGTCGGCCTGATCGCGGTGTCTGATCCAGTCAAGGCGACGACGCCGGAAGCGCTGGCGACGCTGCGCGATGCCGGCATGACGGTGGTGATGGCGACCGGAGATGGCGTGACCACGGCGAAGGCGGTCGCGTCGAGGCTCGGGATTTCGGAGGTCTACGGAGAGGTCACGCCACAGGATAAACTGGCCCTGGTCGAAAGGCTGCAGCAACAGGGCAAGGTAGTGGCAATGGCCGGCGATGGCATTAACGATGCCCCGGCGCTGGCGAAAGCGGACGTTGGGATTGCAATGGGTACCGGTACTGACGTCGCCATCAATTCGGCACACGTCACACTCATCAAGGGCGACTTGCGTGCCATTTCGCGATCGCGACTTCTTTCGTTGGAGACTGTGCGCAACATGAGGCAGAATCTCGCCTTCGCCTTTGTTTACAACGCCATGGGAATTCCGCTGGCCGCAGGTCTGCTTTATCCCTTCACCGGGCAGCTACTATCGCCGATGATCGCCGCGCTGGCCATGAGCCTGAGTTCGGTATCGGTGATCGGTAATGCACTGCGCTTGAGGGGAAGTACCACATGAACCTGGTTGTTACGGACGAGATGCGGGATCTGACGGTACTGGTCGGGGTTATCTTTGGCATCATCGCGGCCGGGTTCATCGCTTACGGCGAGGTTCAGCGACGTCGCGGCCGCAAAAGCCGGACGAAAGAAACCAATACGCGTGGCAGAAGGAAGCCTGGCAGGGCCGGCAAGAGCAGGTAGTGCGCAATTTCGCTGATCGTCTGGCTGCGGCGGACTCACAATGTGCTCAGGCGGGCGAGGACCACTCGTCCGGTCGTAAGGTCGGGTCGCTGGAGCCTAGGGGCTTAGCGCACAGCGAGGACCGACTTCCGGATACTCTCGGCCCCAGACGGCATTGCGCCGCACTCAAGCGCTAACTTGTGGAACTCTTCCGCGGCCTCGTGTGGATTAAGCCGAGCTGATCGCACAGCGGCACGTGCAGCAGGAGCCAGGTCGTTGATGTCCCCATAGGTCAAATGCCCGGAGAACGACATGGCCTCCGTGAATTTCGCGACGATATTCGGCGGAAGGGCAGGGCCATAAATGAAGTATTCGAGAAACTTCAGGAAATTCCCATGAGCATAGATTTCAGTACCTGAGATGCCGTTATTCTCGAAAACCTGCTGACGGGATTTCCCGCGCCCTCCTGGATTGCGCTCGGGATCGGTGAAGTATAAAAGCCGCACCTCGGGGATCGCACCGCGTTCCAATAACGACTCGGTCAGGCCTGCCATCGGCATAAGAGACGCACGGAGCTCATCATGCGATGTGTAGCGGAACCTGATTTGGTTCAGGAGATCGGTCTCTCGCTCGGTCAGTTCGATGTCGGGTACTCGCAAACCAGAACCCCCTTACAAGATGAAAAAGCGACCAGCTCGACCTATAGCCTGCTATTGCTGCCTGCCAGTGTAGCAAAGACTAATTTCTTACGGTAGCTGAGCAAAAGGCCTTTGCTTCGTCGATATCTCCATGTTGTGGCTGCAGTTTTAGATCCCGCGGCTGTTAGACGGAGAGTGGCAGCCCGCGACGCTTCTCCAGCCAGCGCTTGAGCATATTCGACATTATAGAAGTAATGTCAGAATTATGGAGCAGGGCGCTAGTATTTCAACGGTTTACGTAATATTACGAAACCCTAACGGAGGTCAAAATGCTCGGAAATTCTCAAGTCACCCATTCGATCCAGGAGGACATTGAAGAGCTTCGTCATCGATATCCACGCACTGCGGACCTGTATAGGGAAGCCTGTACGACCATGTTCTTCAGGTACGGCATTACTCCGACCGCAAACTCACTGTATCAACTGGTCCGCAAAGGGAGCATGTCTGTCCCGACTCAGGCCTTACGGGATTTCTGGTCCGAACTTCGCAAACGGGCAAGGGTCGACCTGCAGCACGTGGATCTGCCGGATCAGGTCAAAGAAACCGGTGGCAGGCTGATCAGCGAAATTTGGACCATGGCGCGCGAAGCTGCCAATGCCCAGGTATTAGAGATAAAGCAAAGCTCGCTCGTCGAGCTTGCAGCAGCGCGTGCCGAGAAGGTCCAGTTAGAGCACCAAGCCGCTCAATTATCGGCGTCTCTATCCGAGACCAAAGGGCAAGTTGCAGCAGTTGAGGCAGCGATGGGGACGCTGCAAGAAGAACTCTCTGCTAGCCGGGCAAACCAACTCAAGGCAAGTTCGGAATTAACAGACGCGTACGCGAATCTGCAGCGTGTTCGTGAACAGGTCGACACGATGGCGGAAGCCCATGCTGAGGAGATCAACATGGTTACTGGCCGCATTGTACAAGCGGAGCATCGTTACACCGAGTTAGAAAAACGGATGCTAATCGAGGTAGACAGGGAGCGTACAGCGGCCGTTAAACTACAGAAGCAATTTGACGCCGAGCGCCGGGCTGCAACAGCGCGCGTCGAGGAGATGCAGGCCCAAGTCCAAGAGGCGCAGTTTCGGCTCGCGCGGCAAGGCCAGGAACTTGGATCGTTTCTGACGAGGGCCGAACTGCTGGCCGAGGAACGAGATCGTGCTGTAAGCAATGCGGAGAAGTCAGCAAGCCTTCGCGCCGAGCAGGAAAGTGAACTTGCGGCTGAGCGTGCAAAGGTTGCGGAGCTGCGTAAACAGCTCGAAGCAATGAGCGCGCCATCGAAAACGATCACACGTAAAACGCGCCAGGATCCGGCAGCGCCTGGCCAACGCCGTCGCGTGAAAGGAAAGTCAGGCGACGTCAATTAACGTACTCGAGCCGGTCGAGGCGGTGTGCCGGTCCGCAAGTTCCAGTCCAGGTTATTGAGCATCCTTGGGAAGTAAATTCGTGTGATGGTTGCGCCGAGAAGGATCTAACAACTTTACTTCCCGAAGTCTAACAAATTCACTTCCGAGAGCTACTGGACGGCCAAGTTCAGGCTGCGGAGTCTCGGCGTGTGAGGCAAGGCCAGGAGCTCGCTGGCTATTTGGCGAAGGGTGAACTGTTTGCTGACGAGCGTGACCGAGCGACTAGGCAGGCTGCGGAAGGCGCACTCCAGAGTGCTTAGCTGGACAGCCAACTCGACGCAGAGCGCGCCCGGTGGCCGAACTTCGCATGCAGCTCAAACGAAAGGCGCAGAAAGTGGTATCGGCCGGTCGGGCTTCGGGTCTAGCGCGGGCAGTACTCCCCAGCGGAAATCTGCCCGGGCATGCCAAGCAAGTGCAGACGGCGTTGTACCTAAAGCTAGCGACTTGGCGAGTGGGCCTGGAAAATGTACCTAAACATATAAACTAAGCCTTGAAAAAGACGCCTTTAAACTGAGTCGGTATATTTAGGTATGCTGAGTGTGCAGTTTTAGGTACGAGCACTATTCTCGATTGCTGCGAGCGTTCGACGTGTGTCGCCGTCTCCGTCACTGATCTTCGCATAATCTATATTATGTTAAATAGACTCTCTGGGGACGCGTATTCGGAAGGTACGTGCACTAGCTTCCGGCGAACTAAAAGTGTACATTTAGACGAACTAAATTTGAGACTCGCCGGAAGTTGCGAACTAATTTTGAGACATTCATAGGGCTTAGGCCTCTTCGGCTCCACGAAGATCGTCGTAACGATTCTGTGAGGGCTGCAGCCATCTTTCTTGAGGGCTTGTATGCGTTTGGGAATGTCTTCTTCCAGGACTCGGCAATGTACGCGGTTTTGGATCGAGCCACAATGCAGCCAAACTCCTCGTGCCGTCCAGGAATCTTTTACGCCGAGTGGACCCCGGCCAATCATGGGTGCGTGGCATGATTTACTATTTTGTCGCCAACGGAGCGCTAGCATTATGCTGTTGGGTGCCGGGCGGCCCATCCTCGCTGGCAACAACGGCGTTCTGAGGGCTGTACGGTGGCAACTACTTGCCTACATCGTAGGTTTTAAACGGAATAGAAACCTTCTCGGTGCGACGACAGCCTATTCGTTCCGCTACAGGAAACTGTAATAGTTCCTGGGCTAGCCGTCGTTCGCACTCCGCCGGCGCGGACCGACTTCCTTATAGGACTACGGGAGGAATGATGCACAAGAGTCCAGCGGTAACTAGCGGGCCTTGGAGGTCGAGCTCTGGGTAGATAATTCCTAATAGTCGTACGGACATTGCATTTGATTTGGAATACGAGAACTGGAGCCAGAGCCAGGCAAAGTGCTCATCTGAGCTCTGTGTTGTCGAATTAGCCAGTGGGTTGCAGGTGCGCTCGATCCCTGTTCGTTGACTTCCGACGTGGGTAGCTATTGCTATACAGGTTGGTTTAAGGAGTGATACCGGAATGCCGGAATAAATAAACTCGACATTACAGGAAATAATGTCGATTTAAAGAAAGAAGCGCGAAGTAGCGTGATGAGGCGTCAACTTCTCACCTTTCTTGGCCTGCGTCGCTGCTCTAAATCAAGCGGATTCTCTGTTCCATCACCGGCGTTGATCCATCGACCATTTTATCTAAAAGTGCAGAGAGGGCGGAAAAGTTGACCTATCTACCCGTCGCTTCCGCCGACTCCTTTGTCGCGCCGTTTGCTTCTGACGCTGCGCCGTGCGGATGGCTCCTGACGAGTATTAGCTTTGGCTCGGCTCCTCTCCAGTTCGTCCCGCAGAAGGTTTGCTCGTGCACTGTCGGTAGCTGCTTGGCGTATAGCTGTTTCTAGCTGCTCCCGCACTGACTGTAGCTCTGCCCTCTCGCGGTCACGCTCATTAGTCAGCGTCTTCACGGAGTTCTGCAGCGCGCCGATCTGTTCCCTGAGCTGCCCGATTGTCGCCTGCGTCGCGTTTTGCTCGATGCGTGCCCGCTCAATGGCAGCAGCATGCTCTGTCCGTTCCGCTTCGGCCTTCTTCTGAAGCTTCGCCGCGGCTGTGCGTTCCCTGTCAATTTCGAGGAGCGCACGTTTTTCCATGTCGGCGAACCGATCCTCGGCCAGACGAGTGCGATCCGCCAGCCTCTCCCGCTCAGCCGCATGTTCGGCGCTCGATTGGTCCATGCGCGCCTGCATGGCGTCAAGTTCGCGTCGAGCGTCTTCCAGTCGTTGCTCCAACCCTTTCCTGGTTGCGGCGGCGGCCGCAAGCTCCTGTCGAAGCTGCGAGGCGCCGTCCTCGCTCGTTCGGAGTTGCGAACGGACGTGCTCGAGGGCTTGTAGAGCGTCAGCGCGATCGGCATGCGCATTCACCTGATCGGCCTTTGCGCTGTCGACAGCGGCAGCGGCTTCTGCCTGGAGCGTGGCTAGGGACTCAAGGGATTTTGCCTGAGCCGATTTCCATAGGGTAGCCACCAGGTCGCCGGCGGCCGTCCGCAGCTCCTCAGGAAGATCCGAATGTTCGATCGTGACGCGGGATCGTTCGCGCAGCGTTTTCCAGAAATGGTTCAGCGCTTCGGTCGGCGCTGACATACTACCCTTGCGCACCAGCTGATATAGCTTGTTTGCCGTCGGCGTGATGCCGTGGCGGAAGAATAGTAGTACGCAGACCTCGCGGTAAAGGTCCGGCGTTCGCGGAAACCGCTCGCGCAGTTCTGCGACGCTGGCTGCGATAGCTGTTTCGCTCGAAGGTTCTTCGCTCTTCATTAGATCGCCTCGGGGTCGTTTAGCGTCAATATTATTACGTAATACGTAAACTATCAAACTCCCGACTCGGGAAATATGACATTATTCTTATAATGTCAGATCCGGCCAAGGTTCCTTCCTCTTATACCGCGGCTGCGCCGCAAACGCTTCCCGCACAATCGAGGCACGCGCCTAGGACGGCGTGCCCATCGTCAGCCGGAATGCTGGCGGCAGCCCACCACGCAGCCTTATTGAAATGCTAATGCTCCGTTAACCCTCAACCCTTAGGCTTCTTTCCTAAGCGGTCCGCCAGCACGGAATGGCCGTGGATGGCAGCCATGTCGGCTGTCCGTTAGGAGCGCCGTAGTGGACGAATTTGACGTGGGTAGATGGGCAATACCGGCGCTGGCAATCTCCGCCAGCGCTGCCGTGAGCTGGTGGTACCGGCACAGGCGCGGCTGGCACAGCTGGCCAGCGATATGGAAAACGATTCTCGGCAGCCTGGTTGTGGCGCGTGTCATCTTCGTGCTGCAGAACGCACCGGAATATGCGGCCGAACCGCTCTCGATAGCCGATTTGAGTGACGGCGGCTTCTCTGACGCTGGCGGCATCCTTACGGCATTCGTGCTGGGCGCGCACTTCACGGCCCGGACTGGCACGCCGCGCCGTCCGGTCCTTGCCTCGATCCTCACCGGTGCCGTCGTCTGGATAGGTGGCGCGATCGCCACGCTCAATTTCAGGCCGCCCAGTACTCCAGTGCCCCTGGTCGAACTTCGGCGTCTCGATGGCACTCCGGTCCAGTTGCGGACCCTGACAGACAAGCCGATGGTGGTCAACCTGTGGGCGACGTGGTGTCCACCATGCCGACGCGAGATGCCAGCGCTTGAGGAAGCCCAGCGGCGTCACCCCGGCATCACCTTTGTCTTCGTCAACCAGGGTGAGGACGCGGCGACAATACAGGCCTTCATGGCGCAGCAAAAACTCAAGCTCGACAACGTATTCACCGACCGTGCCCGGGAAGTGGGACGGCGCACCGGCTCGTTTGCCATGCCGACAACCCTGTTCTATGGCAAGGATGGGCGCCTCTTCCTGCGTCACATGGGGGAGCTAGACCGTGATGGCCTCGACACGCGCCTCGAGATGCTGGCGGCGCCGGTGAATGGATTCAAGCGCTGAACATCCAATAGCGCCCTGCCGAAGCGCCTTAGCTTACCGTCGCCGGCAACGAGTGACGACGCGCGTGGGTAGCCACGCCTTCCACATGCGGCCGATGCGCGACCTACCCGCGGCGAGCTTGAAAGTGCTGACCATTGCCAGAAGCTTCTCGGCCTGCGCCTGCATTGAACCGCCGCAGCAGCGGCCTCTTCGACGTGTGCCGCATTCTGCTGCGTAACTAGGTCCATCTGCGCGTTGGCGTGGTTAACGCGGGCGATCGCGGCGCTCTGCTCCTGCCCGGCAAGGGCGACTTCGGTGTGAACGATAAAAGAAAATGTCACTGATCGGTGTTGGGAGTCCCTTGATCTTATTGGCGCACGTGAGAATCCGAGGTCAAATAATTCTCACTACTGATATAGAAATAGCAATTTCGACTGTAACTTGGGATGAAAATATCCTTCACTACAACTACGTCGGCACGCTACCTTTCGGCGCGTCCACAGAGTGTAGGCGCGTCGATCAGCCAGCAATGCCCTACTGGTGTAAAATTACGGGAGTTTCCAAAGCAATCAACCGGAGTCAGACCCTTGTAAGCCTTATTTCTCGCTGCGAGTCAGCTACTCTACACATCACTCGCGCGAGGCTTACGCCCGGTTCATTGCGTCTTTGCGCCCCTACGCCAGGGGCCGTCCTGATTCTTTTCCGAGAGGTCGGAGAGGCGCATTTTCCATCGCGCCTCCCCCACGGTCACGTCAGTGGCCACACCAACGAAAAGAACTCTATGAAATCATTACGTCAGGATTGGCTCTCTAATATTCGCAACGATCTGCTCGCAGGCGTTGTCGTTGCACTGGCACTCATACCAGAAGCAATCGCATTTTCGATCATCGCCGGGGTGGACCCGAAGGTCGGTCTGTATGCGTCATTCAGTATTGCAGTCGTTACCGCGTTCGCCGGTGGCCGTCCCGGCATGATCTCGGCGGCCACCGGGGCAATGGCACTTCTGATGGTCACGCTGGTCAAGGAACACGGGCTGCAATATCTGCTGGCCGCAACTATCCTGACTGGCCTGCTGCAGGTACTAGCCGGCTGGCTTAAGCTGGGTGTGCTGATGCGCTTCGTGTCGCGCTCGGTCATCACCGGCTTCGTCAACGCTCTGGCCATCCTCATCTTCATGGCCCAGTTGCCGGAACTGACCAACGTCAGCTGGCACGTGTACGCAATGACGGCCGCGGGCCTGGGCATCATCTACTTGTTCCCCTATATCACCAAGGCGGTACCTTCGCCGCTCGTGGCCATTGTCGTGCTAACGGCAGTCGCGATCTACCTCGGCCTGGATATCCGCACGGTCGGCGATATGGGCACGCTGCCGGATAGTCTGCCGGTATTCCTGTTGCCTGAGATCCCCCTTAACTTCGAGACGCTGGCGATCATATTCCCTGTGTCGGCAACGCTAGCAGTCGTTGGCCTGCTCGAGTCGATGATGACCGCATCGATCGTCGACGACCTGACTGATACCAACAGCAACAAGAACCGTGAATGCGTCGGCCAGGGCGTCGCTAATATCGCCACCGGCTTCCTCGGCGGAATGGCGGGCTGCGCGATGATCGGCCAGTCCGTCATCAACGTCAAATCGGGTGGCCGGGGCCGCCTGTCGACGCTGGCAGCCGGCGTCTTCCTGCTGCTCATGGTTGTGTTCCTTGGCGACTGGGTCGCGCGCATCCCGATGGCCGCGCTGGTCGCGGTGATGGTCATGGTTTCGATCGGCACCTTCAGCTGGGCATCGATCCGCAACCTGCGCGAGCATCCGAAGAGCTCGAGCGTCGTCATGCTTGCTACCGTGATCGTAGTCGTCGCCACGCACGATCTGGCGAAAGGCGTGCTCGTTGGCGTAATGCTGTCGGGCTTCTTCTTCGCCAGCAAGGTCGGACGCATCCTGCATGTTCGGTCCCAGGCGCAGGACGAAGGCCGAGTTCGCCACTACACGGTATCTGGCCAGGTCTTTTTTGCCTCTGCTGAGCGCTTCGTGGGGTCCTTCGACTACAAGGAAGTCATCGATAAAGTGCGTATTGACGTGGGACACGCCCATTTCTGGGACATCACCGCAGTGAGCGCGCTGGACAAGGTTGTCATCAAATTCCGCCGCGAGGGAACCGACGTGGAGGTGCTCGGCCTGAACGAAGCGAGTGCAACGCTCGTCGACAAGTTCGGCGTGCATGACAAGGAAGGTGCCGAAGACATGCTTGCGGCTCACTAACAGGGGGAAAGATCATGAACAGCGAAAACAAAGTGCTCGCCTTTGTGAGTCAGTCGCAGCTTGCCGATCACGTCACTGATTATGCGGCATGGGCAGCAGCGAGCCTGGCCATTCCTCTGGAGTTGCTGCACGTGATCGAACGCCATCCTGAGCTGGGCTCTGGCGACGACCGTAGCGGCACCATCGGTGTCGACGCGCAAGAAGCGCTGCTATCAAAGCTGTCGGCCGACGACGAGAGCCACGCCAGGTCTATACGAGAGAGGGGTCGTCTGCACCTGAATCAGCTGCGTGAGCGAGCGCTGGCCGGAGGCGCCGCCATAGTCGATGTCCGGCAACGCTATGGAGAGCTGGACGAAACCCTGGCTGAACTGGAGGGCGATGCGCGCATCATCGTGATGGGGAGAGCAATGCCTTTCGTTCCAGGGGCCGGTTTCGAGCAGGCTGTGAGGAGTTCGCGCAGGCCTATCCTGACAGTGCCTGGTTCATTCAAGGTGGTCGAGCGTGTGATGATTGCTTTTGATGGCGGCATCGCTAGCCGCCGCGGTGTCGAACTGGTCGCCGCGAGTCCATTGTTCCAGCAATGTCGGATCTACCTCCTCATGTCAGGTAACGAAAGTGCGGGCGCAGCCCGCCAGCTTGAGTGGGCACGGCAAATCTTTGAAACAGCGGGCCTGGAAGTCAACGCCACGTTGACGCGAGGAAGTGCGGAAGACGTGATTCCAAATGCCGTTGAAGCTGCCGCGATCGACCTGCTGGTGATGGGAGCGTATTCGCATTCGCCGCTCCGGTCCCTGGTCCGGGGCAGCAAAACGAGCGAGCTCTTGCGGTCATTTACCATCCCCACGTTGCTGATGCGCTAGGAGTTCCTGTGCCACTACTGCATACGCTGATCCATCCAGGGGTGTCGGTCCAGGGCCCCATGCTTGAACGGCAAGCCGTGCGTGCCATCATCATGCGCGGCAAAGAGATTTTGCTGCTCTACACCCGTCGTTACGATGACTACAGTTTCCCCGGCGGCGGGCTGGATGCCGGGGAAGATCCGATCAGCGGTTTGCGCCGTGAGCTGCTTGAGGAAACGGGTGCCGCCAATGTCAGCATCGAGCGTTATGTTGGCTACCTCGACGAGTATCGTCCACCGCTGAAAGGTGGCTGCGACGTGCTGTTCATGCGTTCCCACTTCTATCTCTGCCGCGTTGATGATGAACTAGGGGCGGCTTCGCCTGAAGCCTATGAGGTTGCCAATGGCATGGTGCCAAAGTGGGTCGGCATTGACGCTGCAATTGAACACAACAGGCGAGTACTCGGCACCAAGCCGGCCAGCATGGGCTTGTCGATTCAGCGCGAGACCTGGATGCTGACATACGTCTTAGGCACCATAGCACTGCAAGCTAAATACCCCTGAAGGCGGGTCTCTTCGTTAATGCTCAAGGGCAGATATTTCCTAAGGAAGCCCCTGAGCGTCTGCATCAGTAAGTGAGTGATTTATTCACTTGCTGACGACTTTGTTTAGATGGTGACCGTTTTCTTCATTGTGTACATTCGGGCATGATGTCGGTGACACGCTTCACGCACGCACTTAGCCCGCGTCTTCGTTGGAAGAATCAGGCTGAGTCGGCCGATGAGGCATCCGCCACAGCTTGGGGTAAGCGGATGGCTTAGCTCATGTAGTGCCCTGCCCTGCTCTCGTTGGCGATGCGTGTCACTCCGCGCCGTAAATCACATCACTTGAACTTGGCCAGCGCCGGATCGCTTATCCGTTGCTCAGGCAGGCCAGTCATGGCGGGCAGTTCCGACAGGCGCGGCATGCCGCTCTTCACCTGGACCTTGCCTTGGCTGTCGCGCCAGACCACGCCAGGGGTACCGGCGATGCCGAACTGCTCCATCAGCTCGCCATTCCTGCGGATCGACGCCGCCACCGCGGGCTGGTTCTGCTCGGTCTTGCCGGCCTGTGGCTTCCACGGCTTCCCATGGTTCTGTTCCATGTGCCGGAACGCCGCGGTCTTGTCCGGCGATGCCAGCACCTCGATCGCTTTCGGCATGCTCGTCGGGCCGAGCGTTGCGACGGGGATCCAGCGCACCTGCAGTCCAGCCGCCTCGTACGGCTGGACTGCACGCCACATGAAGTGGCAATAAGGGCAGTTCGGATCGACGAAGGCATAGATGATGCTTTTCGGATTCTTGGTGCTGCCCTCGGCGATGAATGCCGATTTCTCCAGTTGTGCGAATGCGGCTGCGAAATCCGGCTTGGGGATGTACATGTCTTCGTGCTGGGCCGAGAGGTTCTGGCCACGTTCATCGATCAGCGCTCCCGCCACCAGCGTCTTTCCGTCCGCCGTTGTGTATACCAGCGAATGACGCCCCCCCTGGGAAAGCACCCAGCCGGTGAGCCCCGAGCCGGCCGGGAACTGCCTGACCACCTTGACGCCCGCGCTTACGGCGCGCTCCAGGACCGGTGGGGTCTGCTCGGTGGCGAAGGCGGCCGTATTGATGAGTGCTGCTGCGAGTGCGGTTGGCACCGCGTATTTGAAAGCCTGCATGTCGACTCCGATAGTGAAGGCGTTGATTAAGATTGGGGGGGAGTTTGCGCGGCTTCCGCCTTGCGAAGCGAAGCGAGGAAGGAATCGGCATCCTCGTAGCCAATGACTCGTGTGCCGCCGAGTTCACGGCCGTCGGCGCCGAAAAAGATGATCCCGGGTGGGCCGAACAGGCCGAAGCGCTTGAGCAGGGCCTGGTCGGCCGCATTGTTGGCGGTGACGTCGGCCTGGAGCAGCAGCATCTGGTCGAAGCGCGACTGTACGCGCGAATCGGAGAACGTGAAACGCTCCATTTCCTTGCATGACACGCACCAGTCCGCATAGAAGTCGAGCATGACGGTCTTGCCCGGGCTCCGGGCCAGAATGGCATCAAGCTCCTCGAGCGAGCGGATTCTCTGGAACTGGGCCGCCCGGTGCGCCTCTGCCGTAGCGAACGGCGCCAGCGGATCCGTCCCGCCTGCTGCCAGGCCGGCCAGCTGCGCCGCGCCCAGCACCCCGACGACGAGACCCGCCGCTACTGCGAGCGGCCGGCGCGGACGCGGCAGCAGCAGCGACGCGGCATAACCCGTTCCCAGCAAGCCCCAACCCAGCATCAGCGCCCGGGGCGGCAGGACCGGCGCGGCAATCCACAAGGCGGTGCCCAGCATTAGCACCCCGAAGAAGCGCTTGACACCCGTCATCCAGGCGCCCGCGCGCGGCAGCAGGGTGCCCGCCGAGGCGCCGACCAGCAGCAGCGGCACGCTCATTCCGGCGGCCATCGCGAACAATGCGCTGCCGCCAATGAAAGCATCCTTGGTCTGGCTGATGTACACGAGCGCACCTGCCAGCGGCGCGGCGACGCAGGGACCGACGATCAGTGCCGAGATGGCTCCCATTGCGAACACCCCCACGTGGGTACCTGCCCCCTGCCGGTTGGACGCTCCCGCGAGGCGCGACTGGATCGCCGCCGGCATCTGCAGCTCGAACACGCCGAACATCGGCAGGGCCAGCACGACCATCAAGAGGGCGAACGCGCCCAGCACCCAGGCGTTCTGCAGTGCCGCCGCCAGTCCTTCGCCCGCCAGGCCCGCCGCCACGCCCAGCACGGTGTACACGATCGCCATGCCGAGCGAATACGACACCGACAGGGCAAAGCCGCGCATGCGCGACGCGGAACCCTTGTCGCCGACGATGATCGACGAGAGGATCGGCAGCATCGGCAGCACGCAGGGCGTGAACGACAGGCCCAGGCCCAGCAGCAGGAACATCGGGACGATGACTGCCAGTTCGCGGCTGCTCAAGGCCCGTTCGATGCGTCCGCTATCGCTGTCATCCGTCAGCGTACCGCCCGGCGCGGCAGCTGCCGGCTGCGGGTTTGCCTGCGGCGGCGCAGCGGTCGTGGTCAGCCCGGATGGCGCGGCGGTCGCCAGTACCGCGGTCGATGCCATCGGCGGGTAGCACAAGCCCTTGTCGGAGCAGCCCTGGGAGGTGGTCTTCAGTGTGAAACTTCCCTTCCCGTCCACGGGAAGGCGCACCTTGACGATGCCGCGGTAGGTTTCCATCTCCTTCTGGAAGGTCTCGTCGAAATGCTTCTCGCCAGCCGGGAACACAGGCTGTCCGAGCCGGGTCTGCCCGGCTTCGAATGCGAAGCGCTCGCGGTACATGTAATAGCCGGGCGCAATGTCAAAGCGCACTTCAGCGGTCTGTCTGTCGACCATGTAGGCGGCGAAGCGGAATGCCTGCTCGGGCGGCAGGAAATCGTCGTCAGCGGCCGCCGCGTTGCCGGATGCTGCAAGCAGCACCGCGGCAAGCGGAGCCAGCAGCAGCGCAAGCAGCCACCGGCCCATTTCGGGTACCGTCCGTGATAAGAAAACCATCATTCTCTCCTGTGGTTCGTTGATGTCGCTATCTTGCGTTTGCGGTTCAGCGCTTGCTGCGCAGGACCGCCAGGTGTTCGGCCAGCGTGGCGCTCGATACCTCGCCCATCCGCTTGTCGACGAGTATTCCGTTCGCGTCGACGAACAGCGTGGTCGGCAGGCCCGGGGCACCGGCTGCCTTGGCCAGGGCTCCGCCGGGGTCGAGCACCACGTTCCGCAGCGGCAGGCCCTCGGCCTTCAGGTAGGCACGTATTTTGGCGTTGTCCTCGCCCTGGTTGACGAATACGAAGGTCAGGTCGCTTGCTTCGCGCTGTGCCTTGCCAAGGGCGGGCATTTCTCGCCTACAAGGCGGACACCAGCTCGCCCAGAGGTTGACCACCATGGGCTTGCCGGCAAATGCGGTCAATGGAACGGCGCGTCCGTCAAGATCTGTCAGCATCACCTCGGGTAGGGCCTGGCGCTCGGTGGCCATGCGAACCAGCCCATTCCCGGCGATCCAGATGAAGAGACCGGACCATACGGCGATGACGATCGCGGCACGCTGGTCCGCCTTGCGCCATGCCAGGATGGCGCCGATGATGACGGCCGCAGCGAAGCCCGCGACGGGCGCCAGCCCGCCGTCGCGCAGGTCCGGCAGCCGCCAGGGCTCTTCCGCGTACAGCGGCCAGTAACGGGCAACAAAGACGATGCGCGCCACCAGGATCGCCCCGGCGATGATCAGCCAGAGCGAGCCCTCGGCCTTCACGCCGCGCCTGGCCGCCACCCGATTGCCGATGGCGGAACCGAGGATGATCGTTGCGAAAGCGACCAGCAGTTGCGCGGGTAAGGCAAGCGGGCCGAGTGTGACAGTCATGGTGGTGTGCTTTCCTGCGCATGGCGCCGGCCCGACGGGCCGGTTCGACGCCTGGCGAATACAGCCATCCTATTTCCTGCCGATTAGCACCACATTAACGAATCCGTCGATTTGCCCGGAAGCATCGGCTTCGCCCTCCCGTTAATCGCGGCATAACCGTATAGCGGTAAGATCGCGGTTCCTGCTTTTACTACTCGGGTTAGCCATGCGTATACTCGTCATCGAAGACGACGAACTGGTCGCAAGCGGCATTCTTGCCGGCCTGCGCCTGTCCGGAATCGGGGCCGACCATGTCGCCAATGCCTCACAAGCGGAAATGGCCGTGCAGACCGGCCGGTTCGACGTCATCCTCCTCGATCTCGGCCTGCCGGATACGGACGGGCTCACGCTGCTCAAGCGCTGGCGCGGCGCTGGCAAGGACTGGCCGGTGCTGGTCCTGACAGCGCGCGACGACGTGCAGGACAAGGTGGCCGGCCTGCGCAGCGGTGCCGACGACTACCTTGTGAAACCCTTCGAACTCGACGAACTGGTCGCACGGCTGCATGCCTTGCAACGGCGTAGTGCCGGCCGCAGCGTCGACCGCATCGAGCATGGTCCGCTGGCCTTTGATCCGGCCACCCAGGTAGTAACGCTGGATGGGAACCCCGTCGAACTGTCGCGGCGCGAACTGGCCCTCCTCCAGGCCTTGCTCAACAGCGGCCAGCGCATCCTCAGCACCGACCAGGTCAAGGACAGCCTGTATGGGCTCGGCGATGGCGTCGAAAGCAACGCCCTGAACGTCCACATCCACCACTTGCGGCGCAAGCTCGGGCCGAATATCGTCGAGACCGTGCGTGGCCTCGGGTACCGGCTTGGCAAGGCGCGGACGTGAAGACGCTGCGCCTGCGCCTACTGGTCACCATCGGCGCCTCGTTCGCGCTGTTCTGGACTCTGTCGTCGGTGTGGACGCTGGTCGACCTGCGCGACGAGTTTCGCGACGCACTCGACGAGCGGCTTGCGGCATCGGCGCGCATGGTCGCCGCGCTGATTGCCGACTCGCCCCATCTTTCGGTGCAGCCAGGCTCCCGCGGATCCAGCCCTATCCCCTACCTGGTCCGCACCGACAACGTGGCCTGCGAGATCCGGCTGGTGCGGGGCGGCATCGTGGGCCGCACCGAGAACAGCCCGGAACGCCTCGGCCTGGTGGCGCCCGGCTATCGCACCCGCGTCATCGACGGCGTTACCTGGCGCAGCTATACCATCGAGCACAACGGGATGCGCATCACCACCGCCGACAAGACGGAGCGCCGCCAGCAGCTGTTCCGCAATATCGCGTTCGCCACCTTTGTGCCCTTCCTTGTCGCTATGGCGGCCACCTTGATCGCGCTATGGTTCGCCGTACGCCATGGCCTGCGCCCGCTCGAACGGATCCGCATTGCCCTCGAAGCGCGCGAACCCGGTGCACTCCACCCGCTGCCCGAGCAGGACCTGCCGCGCGAGCTCACCCCGCTGGTAACGACCGTCAACGGCCTGCTGGCCAGGATCGAACGCACCATTGAGCGTGAACGGCGCTTCACCGGCGACGCCGCGCATGAATTGCGCACGCCGCTCACCGCCGTCAAGACCCATCTCCAGGTTGCCCGGATGAGTGGAGATGGGCCGGACACGGCGATCGCGCTCCAGCAGGCCGAACGGGGGGTAGGACGCCTGCAGGGCATCATCAACCAGCTCCTGATGCTGGCGCGCGTCGAGGGTTCGATGGCATTCGAGGATGACGAGCGCCTGCACGCAGCCGCAATCGCGGAGCAGGTCCTCATGCACCTTCCGGCGCAGCAGGCCGCCAGGGTGTGCGTTCACGACGAAGGCGGCGCAGCACGCGTTCTCCGCATACCCGCATCCCTCGCCGTGACGGCGCTGCGCAACATCCTCGACAACGCGTTGCGCTACGGCGATGCTGAGGCCACTGTCGTGCTGCGGATCGTGCAGCATGGCGGGATGGCAGGTTTTACGGTGGAAGACCAGGGCAGCGGCATGAGCGATGCGGACATCGGCAAGGCCGGGCAGCGCTTCTGGCGCAAAGGCGGCGGCCAGGGCAGCGGCCTGGGCCTCTCGATCGTGAAGGCGATCGTCGCGCGCTACGACGGCAGCTGGAAGCTCGAACAACGCGCGGGCGGCGGGCTGGCCGCACACCTGGCCTTCCCTGCCGCATGAGCTTCGAACGACATGCCTCGCCGTCGGTGCCTTCGTAAAGGCACCTATGCGTACGCGCAGCGCCGCCACCGGTTTTCTGCTGGCGCGCGCAGTCGTATTCGATGCGCCGCTGCGGGACTCCGTCACGGGCGCTCTGCCAGACAACTTTAGCGTCCGGACTGCGGTCATGCAGGGCCGCTGACACGAAAAGCGGACGTTGCTTTTACTCTTCAAGCCAGTGCAAGGCCTGGCTAAGGTCGTTATAGAAAACACGGTATTCGCCTTCACCAAATTGTCCGAATGCGATCCGTGCAAAGTAGGCCAACCGAGTATTCGCCACCAAAATGGCTTTACGCAGGGGCCGGTCGTGGAACAGTTGACTGGCTTCTTTTTCGAGTTTTTCCTGCAACAGTGCATGCTCGACATTGGGCGACTCGATTTCCAAGCCGTCGTAGAGAACGCGCGTGTGTCCGGTATCCTGTAGCAGCTGGACGACCCGCTTATGGGTTTCCTCAAGCATGCTTTCGCTTAATTCACCTCTCAATCGCGCCACTATGACATGGCCGAGAGGTTCGATCCACAGTTGAGTATTCGGCATCTTATACAGTTAAAATAGTTTGAAACCTATATGTTGGCTACAATCACCCGAGGCCACCGATACTTGACTGTGCCCTCTGATCCGATGGCAGAGGTCGGGACCGACAAGTGTACGGTCTTGTTGCTATCAGCACAAGGACGGTTTTTTCTGGCGTCTATGGATTCCCCCCCGGTTTGCCAAGCATTCATGGATAGGCGCGATCGGGCTCAAGGCAATATCTTGGCCGAACGCCAGTGGCGCAATGTCAAACAGGAGGACGTATATCTGGCCGCTTTCGCCAACACGTAACAGGCGCTCAATTACAATGAGCCAGCGAGCGGCAAGCGTAGTGGCAGTGGCAGTGGCAGTGGCAGTGGCAGTGGCAGTGGCAGTGGCAGTGGCAGTGGCGCGCTGATGGTCGGCAAATAGACAGTACGCAAGTGCTGGGCCAACGCCGGCCAACTGCAGTGACAGAAAACACCGCAGCCTTAACCCCGAAGAATTGTCTCACCGACGGGTCACTTTATATTGTCCCGATTTGGTTCTTTTTTATACATTTTACTGCACATGAAAATATCAGTTATTGGCACCGGTTACGTCGGACTAGTTTCAGGCGCGTGCTTTGCCGATGTCGGCAATACCGTCCTGTGTATGGACCTGGACCAACACAAAATCGCGATGCTCAACGCTGGCCGGAGCCCTATCTTCGAGCCAGGCCTTGATGCCCTGATCGCCCATAACACGGCGGCCCGCAGATTGCTTTTCACCACGAATTATGACGAAGCGGTCGCGGATGCAGACATCATTTTCCTGGCCGTGGGTACGCCGCCGGATGAAGATGGCAGTGCCGACCTGACGCACGTTCTTTCGGCGGCGCACAGCATCGGCCAGCTCATGCAACGGCCGATTACCCTGGTCAACAAATCTACCGTCCCGGTGGGCACTGCCGACCGGGTAAGAAGCGTGATTGCCGAACAACTCCGGGCCCGCGGTGTCTGTATCGACTTTTCTGTCGTCAGCAATCCCGAGTTTCTCAAGGAGGGGGCGGCAATCGAGGATTTCATGCGCCCCGCCCGGATCATCGTGGGCAGCGACAATCCGCAGGCGACGAAAATCATGCGGAACCTTTATGCACCGTTCAGCCGTAATCATGAAAAGCTGCTGGAGATGGATGCGCGCAGCGCCGAGCTGACGAAATACGGCGCCAATGCCATGCTGGCAACGCGCATCAGCTTCATGAACGAACTAGCGAACCTGGCGGAGACGCTGGGCGCCGACATCGAGCTGGTGCGGCGCGGCATAGGCTCGGACCCGCGCATTGGCCCGGATTTTTTGTATCCGGGAATAGGCTATGGCGGCTCCTGCTTCCCCAAGGATGTCCGGGCGCTCTTAAAAACGTCGGCCGACCATGGGCAGAAACTGCGCATCCTGGCTGCCATTGAAGCGGTGAATGCGACGCAAAAAAATATTCTGTTCAAAAAAATTGCGCAGTACTTCAATGGGACCGACAGGCTGGCAGGAAAAACCGTCGCACTTTGGGGCTTGTCTTTCAAGCCCAACACGGATGATGTGCGCGAGGCGCCGAGTCTTGCACTGATCAGGGCGCTTTTTGCTGCGAATTGCCGGGTCCAGGCATACGACCCGGCCGCCAGCGAAGAGGCAAAAAACGTGCTGATCAGCGAGCATGGCGAAGCACGTTGCCATGAGCTGCTCAACATCGTTGATTCCGCAGTAGCCGCAGTGGAAGGCGCCGATTTGCTCGCCATCGCGACGGAGTGGAAGGAGTTTCGCTCGCCTGACTTCGGCTACCTGGCTGCATCGCTTCGGCACCGGGCGATCTTTGATGGCCGCAACCTGTATGCTCCGGAGCTTGTTGCGTCGTTCGGGCTGAGCTATTTCAGCATCGGCAGACCCGTACTGGTGGCGCAGCGATGATTCCTGCCAACTCGCCTGTCCTGGTCACTGGCGCCGCCGGCTTCATCGGGAGTTTCGTCGCGTCGCGCCTTGCCCGGATGGGCATGGCCGTTACCGCGTGCGACAACTTCAATGGCTATTACTCGACCGATTTGAAGCACGCACGCGTCGAGGCCTTGCTTGCACCGCAGGGAATCAGGTGCGAAGCGGTAGAGCTTGCCGATGCGCTGCAAGTCAGGCAGTTGTTCGAACGCGTTCGACCCGCCTTTGTCGTCCACCTTGCGGCGCAGGCGGGCGTGCGTTATTCGATCGAGGATCCTGCCGCCTACGTGCAGTCGAACCTGGTCGCGTTCGCCAATATCCTAGAAGCTTGCCGGCAATTCAAGCCACGCCATCTGGTCTATGCGAGCAGCAGCAGCGTCTACGGTGCAAGCCAGAAAGCTCCCTTCAAGGAGAGAGATATAACCGATGAGCCTGTCTCCTTCTACGCGGCGACCAAGAAAGCGAACGAGGCAATGGCATATTCCTATAGTCACCTGTTTGGACTGCCGGCGTCCGGTTTGCGCTTTTTCACCGTATATGGTCCGTGGGGCCGCCCCGACATGGCGTATTTCAGTTTCGCGCAAAAAATGCTAAAAGGCGAGGCGATTCCCGTCTTCGCGCAAGGTGAACTGAAACGGGACTTTACCTATATCGATGACATCGTTGAAGGTATCGTGCGGGTGTTGGCGAAGCCTGCCGACGCGGGCGCCGGCGCGGCCCCGCACATGGTATTTAATATCGGTAATCACCAACCCGTGCGGGTACTGGATTTTATTGCAGCCCTGGAAGAAGCTCTGGGCGTCAAGGCAAAGATGCAATTCTTGCCGATGCAGCCGGGTGACGTGACGATCACGTATGCCGATACCAGCAAATTGCGGGACTGGGTCGGGTTCGCACCTGCAACGCCGCTTCGCGAGGGGCTGCTCTGTTTCCGGGAGTGGCTGGCTGGATGGATGGAGCACAACAAGATGAATTAGCCATGCAGAACGATGGGATCGCGAGTGCGTACCCGAAGCGCGCCGGCACCAATTTCCTCCTGGCGCTCGGGGCTTACTTCGTGCTGCAGATCATCCTGCGGACAAGTTCGCCAGCAGTGCTCGACCTGGACGAATCGGAACAGGTGCTGGCGTTCCAGCACCTGCAGCTGGGCTATGGCAGCCAGCCGCCCTTGTATGCCTGGCTGCAATGGCTCATGTTCTCGGTGTTTGGCGTCAATCGTTTTGCCCTCTCCTTTCTCAAGAATCTGCTGCTGTTCGGTACCTACCTGGCGATGTTTCATGCAGCCAGGTCGCTCGTCGGCATTACCGGTGGCATCATCGTCGCCGCCTCGCTGGTGCTGTTCCCGCAGATTGGCTGGGAATCGCAGCGCGATCTGACGCACTCGGTGTTAATGACCTGCATGGCGGCGCTCACGCTATGGTGCTACTTCGCTTTGCTTCATCATCCGGGCAAGATGCGCCATGCGCTCTTCGGTCTGCTGATCGGGCTCGGGCTGCAATCGAAATATAACTTTGCCCTGTTTGCGCTCGCCCTGACGATGGCCAGCCTGCTGGTTCGGGAACACCGTGAGCGACTGTGGAGTCGCAGGGCCTGGATTTCACTTGCAGTGATAGCAATTGCCGTTGCTCCACACGGGTTATGGCTGCTTAACCATCTGGATGCGGCCACCCGCTCTACTCTGGAGAAAATGAATGGCAGTGATGCCGGCTATATCGGCAATGTCGTGCGTGGCCTCGGCAGTATGGTGAGCGCGACATTTCTGTTCGTGACACCGTTGTGGATGGTGTACGCCTGGGTCTTCTGGCGGCGCCGTGCCCAGGCCGAGGCAAAGGTCGATGACCCGCATGCCCGTTTTTTTCTCCGGTTTTACCTGGCGGCCTACGGCGGCATCACGGCCCTGGTGCTCAGCGGCGAGCTAACGAGCTTCAAGGATCGCTGGATGCAGCCGATCCTGTTCCTGCTGCCGCTTGCATGCTTCGTCATCTTTCCCTCGCTCGCACGTCGGACAGTGTGCCGGGAGATACTTCAAATAGCGGGCATGTTTGCCATGATCGTTCTGGTGGGACTGTCGGCACGCGCTTACCTTGGCAAGAACACGCGCGCACCGTATGTCGAACTGTCGGCCACGCTCCTGCATTGCTTTCCGCAAGCAAAAACCCTGATCGCTAACGAACTGACGGATGCCGGAAACCTGAATCTGCAGAATCCAACACGGCCAACAATGCTGCTGTCCAATACTTTACAACAACGGCCGGACATCGGCGGCAAGGTCCTGCTGATCGATTCCGACAGCGGTCAATCCGATTGGATGCATAAATTTCTTCGTGCGTATCCGTCGAGCGCCGTCCTCGAGCGGGGACGACTCGCGGTCGGAAACCCGCAGGAGCGGCAAGGCGCGATGTCAGTGGAATATGCACTTGTAGCGATAAGGAAAGAGTAAATGCGATATCGCCTGCCATTCGCAACAGGTTTCCGACGGACGGAAACATCCTACATATCGAAATAGGATCGTCCTATTGGTGACAGGCTTCTGAACGCTTACGATGATTTTCCTCTTTTTTAATCAGTGTCGGCAGCTGCCCGGAATCGCCGCGACGTCGATAGCATTTCTTAACTACGAACCACGGGAGAATTCACATGAAGATGCGAACATTAGGGCAACAAGGCTTGACGGTTTCCGCGCTCGGCCTGGGCTGCATGGGCATGTCGGAATTCTATGGCCAGCCTGACGAAGCAGAGTCAATCGCCACCATTCACCGCGCCCTGGAATGCGGGATCAACTTGCTCGATACGGCCGACATGTACGGGCCGTTCACCAATGAGAAACTGGTCGGCAAGGCGATCCGCGACCGGCGCGATCAGGTGATCCTGGCAACGAAATTCGCCAACGTGCGCGGCGACAACGGAGAGTTTCTCGGGGTACGCGGCGATCCGGAGTATGTGAGGCAGGCCTGCGATGCCTCCCTGCAGCGGCTGGGTGTCGACCATATTGACCTGTATTACCAGCATCGGGTCGATCCCGGCGTGCCGATCGAGGAAACCATTGGTGCAATGGCGGACCTGGTGCGTGCCGGCAAGGTGCGCTTTCTCGGCATGTCTGAAGCCGCGCCGGAAACGATCCGGCGCGCCCATCAAGTTCATCCCATCAGTGCGCTGCAGACCGAGTATTCGCTCTGGAGCCGCGATCCCGAGCACGCCATCCTGCCTGCCGTGCGCGAACTCGGCATCGGCTATGTCGCGTACAGTCCGCTCGGACGCGGGTTCCTGACCGGCCAGATCAAGCGGATCGAGGACCTCGAAGAGCGTGACTACCGGCGCCATTCGCCGCGCTTCCAGGGGGAGAACTTCCAGCGCAATCTGGACCTGGTCACCGAAGTCGGGCGCATCGCCGCAGAGAAGGGCTGTACCCCGGCCCAGCTTGCGCTGGCCTGGGTCTTGGCGCAGGGCGAGGATATCGTGGCGATCCCCGGCAGCAAGAGACGGCCGCATCTGGAGGACAACGTCCGTGCGCTGGATGTCCGGCTGAGCGACGAGGACCTTGCCCGTATCGATCGCATCCTGCCACCCGGCGCTGCCGCTGGGGAGCGGTATGACGATTCGCAGATGCAGGCCTTGAACGGTTGAGCGCCATGGATTGGAAAACATTGGACGGGCGCGTCGCGATCGTCACCGGCGGTGGACGCGGACTGGGACGTGCGATGACCCTGGGGCTAGCGCGGGCGGGAGCGCGTGTAATCGCCACGGCCGCACGGGAAAGCGCGGAATTGGAACAGGTGGCCGCCGAGATGCATGCAGAGTGCGGCGAGCAGCGTGTGCTGCCGCTGATGGCGGATGTGCGCAATGCCGAAGATTGCGAACGGGTCGTGAACGCCGCGCTGGCGCAGTGGCAGCGACTCGACATTCTGGTGAACAATGCCGGACGCGGCATGAAGTACGCCAGCGAGCGTTTTCTTGTCGAGCCCCCCAGGTTCTGGGAAGTGGAGCCGGAGACCTGGCGCATGGTCATGGATACCAACGTCAACGGCCCTTTCCTGATGGCGCGCGCCGCCGTTCCACACCTGCTCCGGGCAGGCCGGGGGCGCATCGTCAACATCTCGATGAACCACGACACCATGCGCCGGCGGGGCTTCTCGCCTTATGGTCCGTCGAAGGCCGCGCTGGAATCCGAAACCATCATCTGGGCGCAGGACCTGGAAGGCACTGGTGTAACGGTCAATGCGCTGCTTCCGGGAGGAGCGACCGCGACCGGCATGATCCCGCCGGGCCTGCCCGATGCGGTGCGCGCCACGCTGCTGGAACCGGAAATCATCGTGGCGCCGCTATTGTGGCTGGTCTCGGCCGATGCGGATGGCATCAATGGCCGCCGCCTGCTCGCCAACCGCTGGGACGGTGCCGATCCGGCGCTTGCGATCGAGGACGCCGGATGGCCGCGCTCCTGACCCGGACAAAGCGAACGTGCGCCCGTGCTTCCGCGAGTTCAGGCTGCCAGATGCCAGCGTCATCGCTGCTTTAGCCAGCCCACAATGGCCAGTGCCACGGAAAGCAACGCCAGCAGGGCCGCCAGCTGCGGTTCGGAGGAGGAGACGATCGCGGCGCAGACAGCGAGCGCAGCGGGATAAACCGGGGGAGTGGCCGCGCCGCCACGCGCCTTGTCGCGCAGTCGCTCAAGGTCCGCGGGGGCGATGCTGACTGTGATCGCCCCGGTTCGGGCTACCTTCTCGATTTGCCTGACCAAGTTCGGGGTCGATAGCACCGCCCTTCCCAGCGATGCCAGCAGCTTGCCCGCTTCGCCGCGCAGTCGTGCGGGTCGGATGCGCTCCCGAATCAAATCCTTGGCGATCGGAGCCAGTTCGCTGGCGATGTTGAAATAGGGATCGGTCCGTCGAACAAAACCCTCGGCCGTGAGCAGCGTCCGGAGCACCAGGGCCAGATCGGGTGGAAGGGTGAGATGGAATTCGCGCAATAGGGCAAAGACGCGCTGGAAGATGTCGCCAAGGTCGATCTGCTCGAGCAGGACGTTGCTGAAGCGGTCGATCAGGTCGGCCAGCGCCTCTTCCAGCCTGGTCCGGTCGACACTGGGCTCCCCGGCCCATAGCATGAGAATGTCGACCACGCCGCCCGTGTCCTGCGACGCAATCGCGAGACCGAGCCGAACCAGTTCCTCCCGGCGCTTCGGCAGGAGCGTCCCGACCGCGCCAAAATCGATGAGCCCAAGCGTTCCGTCCTCGAGGAAAAATACGTTCCCGGGGTGCGGGTCGGCATGGAAGTGACCGTTGATAAGGATCATGCGCAGCACCGCCTGTGCATAGGTGCTGGCCAGCGCACTGAGATCGAGCTGGCTCCGGCGCGCCGTCTCCAGGTCGCTCGCCGGAATGCCGCGCAGCCGCTCCTGGATATTTACCCGCCTGCCGGAAAGCTCCCAGTCGAACCGGGCGGTTCGAACACCGAGATCCTTGAGGAAGGCGCCGATCGCATTGCTGGCGCGCGCTTCCGCCCCGAGATCCATTTCGCGGTCGAGGCTTTCGGCGAAGTAGCGCAGCAACTCGTCCGGCTTGAGCCGTGCGACTTCCGGTATGGTGCGCTCGGCGATACGGGCCAGGCGCCGCAGAATCCGCAGGTCGGCGTCGACGATCCGCTCGATCCCGGGACGACGGACCTTGACGATGACGTCACGGCCGTCGAGCAAGGTCGCGGCGTGGACCTGGGCGATGGACCCGGCTGCGATCGCTTTCTCGTCGAAACTGCTGAAACAGCTCTCGATCGACCCGCCAATGGCGTCTTCGATCAGCGGCCGCATGGTCTGGAAAGGAAGCGGTGGAACCCGGTCCTGCAGGCTGGTGAGCGCCTCGATCCATTCCGGATCAAGCAGATCGCTGCGCATCGCAAGGATCTGGCCGAACTTGACGGCAACCGGGCCGATGTCGCGCAACAGCGCGACGACCGCCTCCGGGCGGGCGCTGTCGAGCGTCTCGTCTCCGCCGCTTCCTAGGCCGAGCCTGGCAGACAGTCCCTTCAGGCCATGTCGTCCGAACAGGACGAGGATTTGCGCAAACCGCTCGCGCTCTTTCAACGCGGCGACCTCGGAGCCGTCGTTCAGTACTAGATCAGCCATGGTTCTTCTTTCTTGAGGTAACAAAACGAGCGCTCCACAATCCGGCGGGCTCTTCGGTCTCAGTGCGGCGGTCACGCTGGCGCCGCCGGGGAAGCGCAACAGCCATTGAACTGGCCGCTTCCGCCAAGCGCTGCACCTTGATTGTCGATGCGGGTGCCGAGGAAGGTGCCTGTCCGGGGTGCGCCCAGAGACCCTTGATGAATTCGTCGGCGATGTGGCAGTGCAACGGATACATTTGCAGGTAGCGTTCGGGCATCGGGAAATTATTTGGGTTTTCTGTGGCCATAGGGTTAGCCGAACCAATAGTATCCGTGGCCAAATGGTTGGGGTCGAGTGAACCAGAACATCAAGCGCGCACCCGATCCCCTTCTTTCGCCTTCTCCCCAACGCTCGACGGCATGAACATCATGACGGCCAACGCGATCGCGACCATGATGGTACCCGCTATGAACATGTCGGCAATCGCTTGCCGGTAGATGACCGGGGTCGGTGCCCGACCATGCAGGTGCTGCGCCAGGATGGCGCCGGAACCGGCGACGCCGACCAGGCCACCTAGGGAGCGGAAAAAACTCAGCATTGCCGTTCCAATACCGCGGCGCGGCGCCGCCAATGCGGTCTGAACCAGAATGGTCATATTGGGCGACACCAACCCCAGGCCCGCCCCGAGCACGAACATGGCGGGCTCGATAACGATGAAGCCAAGCGACTGCGCGATCGCCCATGAAAGAACAGCGAACGCGGCGAGCGCCATGCCCAGTCCGATGACCTGCATTCGCTTGTAGTCGAAGCTGTCGCGGCTCATCAGGCGTCCGTTGACCAACGACGCGAGCACCATGCCTACCATCAGCGGCATCGTGAGCAATCCGGAATTGGCCGGACTGGCCCCCATAACCAGCTGAAAAAGTATCGGGAAAAACATGCTCGCGCCCATCATGCCGACAAAGGTGAAGGCCATGACCACACTGCCGACGTTGAATACCCGGCTGTGAAAAAGGTCCGGCGGCAGGACCGGCTCTGGCACGCGATGCACGTGGAACATCAGCAGCGCAAGCATGCCGATCGCCGCGAGCGTCAGGTAAGCTACCGGCGGAGACTCCCATGGCCACTCACTCCCCCCGAGAGCCAGTACGAGCAGTGCTGAGGTCACCGAACCGATCAGCAAAACGGAGCCGAGGTAGTCGATACTGTGCCGGATGGTCCGGGTAGCCGCGGGCATCGCCCTAGCGATGAGAAACAGCGCAAGCACGCCGACCGGCATATTGATATAGAAAATCCAGTGCCAGGATAGCAGGTCCGTCAAGATCCCGCCCAACACGGGACCGATGACGGTCGTGGAAGCGTAGATCGCCACGATGCGCCCATGGCGCCGTCCGCGCTCGGCAGGCGGCACCAAATCCCCAATGACGATTTGTGCCAGCGGCAGGAAGCCGCCCGCGCCAATGCCCTGGATCGCACGAAATCCGATCAGCTGCGGCAGGTCTTGCGCCAGGCCGCACAGGATCGATCCGATCAAAAAGCTGATGATCGCGAAATAGAGCAGCGGCTTGCGTCCGTACTGGTCGCTGAGCTTGCCGTAAAGAGGCATGACCGCGGTCGAAGCCAAAGCATAGGCCGTCACCACCCACGCCAGGTCCGACATGTTGCCGAACTCTGCGCCGATACGCGGCAAGGCAGTGGCAACGATGCTTTGGTCCAGCCCTGCAAGCGCCATCATCGTGACCAAGGCAAAATAGATCGCGCCGATCTGTTTCGATGACGTCGCGGACTCGGTTCCGGCTCCAGTTTCCGGGGAGTGCCGCGTCATTTACAGATCGCGGCGAGAGAGAGGAATGCCCGCACGGGGACTGGCGTAGTCACTGCGGCATGCGGTGCCAGCTTGGGGGTGTCAATGCCTGCTTGCAGGCCAATGCCATGCAGCAGTTCCGAGGCTGATTCTGCAATGTTGTCGTCGTTGCCGGCGGTATGTACACTCATGTTTGATGAATTGGTCAGCCCAGCAACTATGATAGCCCAGCCTTGCAGCTTCCGCAAAGCTACCGCGTGCGTCGCTGCTGTGCCGAACCCAGCAACGCTGAGGCGAAGCACGCCGCAAACGTGCGCAAGCATCGCGTTAAGTAATCGATCCTTATTCTCACGACTACAAATCAGAATTTTTTGTTACTTCGGTTCGCTGTCTAGGCAAACGCTCACGCCGAATCCTCAGACAAGATGGTTATGTACCCGTCTATGGCCTATACCAGCACAGCGAATCGATTGTGGAGCGGGCGTGCACATTGTACCTAGTTATATGGAGGAACCATGAGCTCAAGTATATCGGCCTCGTCGAAAAAAAGACCCAACCTTGGGGTTAAAATACTTTATGTCGCTAACATCGCCGCAATGACAGGCGGTTGGATAGCCGATATGAACAAGACCCACATGTTCAATCCGAAGTGGACGCCGCACGCGAAGTTCCACGATGCTATGTCAATCAGTGCCGCAAGTTTGGCGGGCGTATCCGGTCTTTAGTCCCTGGCAGGTCGGCCGTTCGATCACCGCGTCAATACTGCGATCGCTGCCTTATTGCCTGCGATAATCTTTGGCGCGCAGGCAACTGCTTTTCTCTATTCTGGTGAAAAGGGGTTGGAACTGAAAACCCCACGATGGCACCCGAAGTCGCGGGCGTCCGGAAGAATGAGCTGCCAGTTGCGCTCCTCGGGCTCGCACTACCAGGCATCGGTTATTTCTTGACCATAAAAAGTCGCGGCTAGCTCGGATATCGGTGTGCCGCCGGAACCAGTTTTGTTGCCGAAACATTGTCCTGCCTTATCGAGCCGCGCATCTGCGGGGATACGCGTTCGGGAGGCTCCAAGACGACCTCCGCGCCGCGCGGCGGCGCGTCGCACATCACGTAGATCCGACTCGGCGTGATTCCCGTCCGCAGCGACTCGCCCCGAGGCGGCATGCGCCAAGGCGACCTGCTAAAAAAAATTGCGAACGTAAGGAGAACCCGGCCATGGTACGCCTATTTGCCATGGCGCCAAAAAGGACCTCCCATTGGATCAGGAAACAGGCCGGCTCGTACGCAACCGCAACGAATGGGCCTGCGTCGGCTATCGCAGTATAGCGCGTGACCTGTACAGTCGCGTTCAGACGCGATGCTCCGCGCTCATTCCGGACAGCAGCCTTCCCGAATTCAGCACCACGCTCAGACTGCTGGCCAGCATGGCGCAGGCAGCGGCAACCGGGGTCACCATGCCGCTGGAGGCCAGCCCCAGCACGGCCACGTTATAGACCATGGAGAACGCCAGGTTCTGGCGCACCACCCGGACGGTGCGCCGTGCATGCCGCCAGGCGGCGGCAACCTGCTCGACGCCGCCGCTCGCGATGACCACCCCTGCCGTGGCGACCGCCGCTGGCGCGGCACCCTGAACCGCGATGCCGCAGTCGGCTGCGGCCAGGGCAAGCGCGTCATTGACACCGTCGCCGACGAACACCGCGGGTCTGCCGGCCCGTTCGAGGACCTTCACCTTGTCCTCGGGCAGACAGTGCGCGTGGACATGCTCAGGCCCAAGACCGACGGCTTGCGCAACCTGGGCCGCGGCGGCCGCACTGTCGCCGGTGACCAGGCGGGTGCGGATGCCCGCATCTGCAAACGTGCGCAGGGCCTCGGCGGCGCTTTCCCGTATGCGGTCCTGCAACAGGACGGCGCCGATCCATGTTCCGTTCCGCGCGACTTCGACCCTGGTGCAGCCTGGCGGCGCACTTGCCGGCAGGGCCACGCCCTGCTCTTCGACAAAACCCGCGCTGCCCACGAGTACCGTCTGATTTCCGTCCTTGCTGCGCCAGGTGCAGCCGCGCGAATGGCGTTGCGCCAAGCCCTCCCCGGCGCTGCCCATGCCTGCGGCCTCGGCCGCCGTGCGGATCGCGCGCGCCACCGGGTGCGCAATGTCAGCTTCCGCCCGCGCCGCCAGGGCCAGTACCTCGGCGGAAGCGGCGCGCTGCGAACCGATCACCTCGCGTACTTCAAGCATGCCTTCGGTCAGCGTGCCGGTCTTGTCGAACAGGATTTCGCGCGCACCGGCAAGCGCTTCGAGCGAAGCAGGATCGCGCAGCAGGATACCCTGGCGCGCCCCACTTGCGGTCGACGCGGCATACGCCAGCGGCAGCGCCAGCCCGACTGCACAAGGACAGGCCGCTACCAATACCGACAGGGCACGCAGCGCCGCCTGCACCGGATCTCCGCTCGCGCCCCAGGCCAGTGCGAAACTGGCCGCCGCCAGCACCAGCGCACCCGGCACCAGCCAGCGCGCGAACCGTTCCGCCTGCATGGCGGCGGCGCTTTTCGTACCGAGCAATTCGAGCATGCGCACGCCGATGCGGTCGATGAAACGTTGGCCCCAGGGCTGCTCGACGCGCAGTACCAGCCGCGACGACACGTTGATGGAGCCGGCAACGATGCTGTCGCCGGGCGCGACCGGCAAGGGAGCCGACTCGCCGTTCACGATCGCCGCATCGACCTCGCCTTCACCTTCGACGACCGTGCCATCGACCGCGACGCGCTCGCCCGCGTGCACCAGCACCAGGTCGCCCGGACCGACCCGGTCCGCGGCTTCCTCCGTCGGGACGCCGTCGGCGCCGATCCGGCGTACCGTTTCCGGCACCGCCTGGCGCAACGCATTCACCGCCACCGAGTTGCGCCGCCGTGCGTGCAGTTCGATCAGGCGGCCGCACAGCAGAAAACTCACGAGCATCGTCGCGGTGTCCGCGTACACATCGGCGCTGCCGCGCAGCAGCGACCATGCCGAGAGCAGGCAGGACGCCAGCACGCCGGTCGACACCAGCGCATCCATGCCGGGCACGCCGGCGCGCAGGGTGCGCCAGCCGGCGCGATAGAAGGACAGGGCCGACCAGCTCACCACTGGCAGCGCGGCCAGGCAGGCGGCGAGCGCGACCCACCAACCCTGGGGCGAGGCGGCCAGCCCGGCGTCCAGGTACAGCGCCACCGATCCGAGCATGCTCCACATCCCGAAAAAGCCGGCCACCGCCAGCCGCATCCAGACCGCGCGCGCCTGGGCATCGATCTGCCGCTCCAGTTCCTGGGATTCGACCAGCGGGACGATGCCGTAGCCGAGCCGCTCGACGCGTGAGAAGACTTCATCGAGGTCGACGCGCTCCGGGTCCCAGCGCACCAGCGCCGAACCGCCCGCAAAACTGGTGCTGGCCGCGGTCACGCCGGGCGCGCGCGCGATCGTGCGCTCGACGGCCAGCGCGCAACTGGCGCACCACATGCCCTCGATGCTGACCACCATGCGCCCGGCGCGGCGCAGCGCCTCGCGGTCCATGCCGGCGAAGGCCGCCTCCACCTGCTTAACCCTTGGCCGGACTGGCCGCGCTGGCCGAGGTGGCGCGGGCCACGCCGACGCCGAGGATCCTGCCGTTCACTTCCTTGCCGTAGTAGCTCTTTTCCTTGTTGTGGAAACGCACCCGCGCCTCCTCGATCGTCCCGGTCTGGCGCGGATCCTTCGGCCGCTCGTGGCTGTTGATGTAGGCCGCCGCGTCCCAGGCGTCCTGGTCCGACAGGCTGTACGGCTTACCGAGCGGCATGTTGGCCTTGATAAAGCCCGCCGCGGTATCGATGCGCGACATGCCGGCGCCCCAGTTGTAGGCTTCCGGCCCCCACAGCGGCGGGAAGCGCAGCTTGCCGCTCTCGTCCTTGCGGCCCTGGCCGTCGGCGCCGTGGCACAGTGCGCAATTCTGCGCGTAGACCCTGGCGCCGCGCGCGTGGTCGTATCCCTGCGGCGTTTCCTTGACCTTGATGTAGCCGCCGCCGCGCATCTTCTCGCCGGTAGGCGCGCCATCGGCAAGCCAGTACATGTAGATCATCAGGTCCTTGTAGATGTCGTCGCCCGGCGGCGGCGCCTTGCCGGCCTCGGAAGCCTGCGCGTTCATCGAATAGTTGAAGCAGCCGTTGATCCGCTCTTCCAGCGTATTGACCTTGTTGTTCTTGGCCCGGTATTTCGGGTACTGCACGTAGGCCGCCCACATCGGCGCCGAATTCTCGCGCCGTCCCGCGTCGAGGTGGCACTGGGCACAGGCCATGCTGTTGCCGACATAGCGCTGGGCATACTGCGGCGTGTGGATGAAGATGTCGCGGCCGCGCCGGATCGCGTCGCCTTCCGCACCGTCGGGCATCTCGCTCTCGGATGGCGGCACGAAGTAGCCGTCCGGGCCGGTCGGCTGCAGCGGCGCGGCCACCTTGCCTTCCTTGTCCTTCTTGCGCTCGGCACGCGCGGCGAGCATCGCCTTGCGCGCTTCCGCCCCCGCGGCTTCGCGCGAAACGGCCGGCGCCGGCGTCTCGGGCGTGAAGCCCGCAGCGGTCTGGAAACTGCGCCAGGCGCCGGTCTGGACCACCAGGGCGCCAAAGGCGAACAGCACCAGGCCGCCGCCGGCCGCGGCGGCCAGGCGGCGGGCGGTACTGCCCAGGGCGTAGGGAGACTGCGTCGTGGTTTTTTTCGGGTCGTTCATATTCTGTCGGGTTCAAGCGTTGGCATCACAGCGTGGAGGCGGAGCGCGCAGCGCCTTGCGCCACCGTGGCGGGCGGCGTGGCGGGAGGTATCGCGGCCGGCGGCATCGAGCCGAGGTAGTCCGCAACGGCGCGCATGTCGTCGGGGTTCATGCGGCGCGCGATGTCATCCATCAGCTTCTGCGGCGAGTTCTTGCGCTCGCCCGCATGCCATGCCGCCAGCTGGGCGAAGATGTAGTCGGGCTGTTGGCCGGCCAAGGCCGGGAAGCCGGGCGCGACGCCCTCGCCGCTCATGCCGTGGCAAGAGAAGCAGGCCGGGACGTTGGATTTCCAGTCGCCTTTTTCGGCGATCAGCCTGCCGCGTTCCAGGTTGCCGCCCAGGCTGGGCGCCAGCGTGGTGCGCAGCTCGATGCCGGCGTAATAGCGCGCCAGCTTCTCGATATCCTGGTCCGTCAGCGCGGGCGCCACCAAGGCCATCGACTCGTTGTGGCGCAGGCCCGAACGGAAGTCCTCCAGCTGCTTGGCCAGGTAGGCGGCCGGCTGGCCGGCCAGGCGCGGCGTGCTGAGACCTCCCTCCCCGGCCGCGCCGTGGCAGGACGCGCAGCTCCAGGCCTGGCCCTTGCCGGCGGCGACGATCTGCAGCGTAGCCGCATCGACCTCGCCCAGGCCGCTTGCCGCTGCCGGTGGCGCGAGCGCAGCGCGCACCGCGGCCGGTGCAGCGGCGTGCTGCTGTTTGAGCTGCTGCGCCCGCCGCTGCGCCTGGTACTCGGACACATAGGTCAGCAGGCCCCAGAACGCCAGCGCGAACACGAGCGCCACCACGAACAGGGGAATCGGGCGCGTGCGCTCCCATGGATCGAAGGCCTCGTCGACCTGCGGCGCTGCCGGGCGCTTGCTCGGATCGTTCTTGTTCATCGCTGTTCTCCCTTGGACAAGGCGTAGCCTTCGTCGCGAACGGCTTCGCCCGCCGGCGCCGCCGGATAGGTTCGGTTCAGTCCCTGCAGGTAGGCCGCCAGGTCGAGCGCTTCCTGGCGCGCCACCACGACCTCGCCCTTCGGCTGGAATTCCGGGGGCAGCTTGACGACGATGTCGCCCGGCGCGGCCTGCTTCTTGCGCTCGAACAGGTAGGGATAGGCGGGCATGATGCTCCAGTCGAAAATCGCGCGCGGCTGGTACAGGTGCGTCAGGTGCCAGTCGCGGCTCGGCAGGCGCGCGCCGACATTGAGAAGGTCGGGACCGGTTCGCATGGTGCCCAGCTGGTGCGGGCGGTCATAGGCGAAGTCGGCCGCGGTCGGAGGCCGCCCCCAGCCTTTCGACAGGTCGGCCAGGGTCTGCCCCGCCGCGCGCGGCTGCTGGCTGTGGCAATAGACGCAGCCCTGGTTGATGTACTGCTGGCGTCCCGCCAGTTGCTGCGGCGTGTAGTCGGCCAGGCCGGGCGCCGGCGCCTGGTCACGGATCTGGGCGCCGGGGATCACCACCAGCATCAGGGTCGCAAAGGCGAGGATGGCGATGGCGCCGACGAAAATCGGAATGAGGCGGTTCATGGATCAGGCTCCAGCGTTGGCAGCGGCGGGCGCCTCGCCGGCGATGGCCGTGCGCAGGGTGCCCTTGCCCATCAACAGGGCGGCGATGTGGAAGGCGAACACCAGGTGGCCCAGTGTCATCAGGCTGCCGCCAAGCGAGCGCGCCTGCAGGTAGGGGATGGTCGCCCGTGTGACGGACTCGAACGAACGGCCCGTGTCGAGCAGCCCCACGCCCTGCAGCCATCCGCCCGCGGAGACCGCCAGGAAATACACCGCGAAGCCGCCGACCACCAGCCAGAAATGCAGCTTGAGCAGGCGCGGCCATGGCCAGTCGCGTCCGGTGAGGTAGGGCAGCATGTAATAGAAGGCGCCGAACAGCACCATGCTGGTGAAGCCGTAGGCCCCCAGGTGGGCATGGCCGACCGTATAGTGCGTGAAGTGGGTAACCGAGTTCACCGGACGCAGCGCCTGCAGCGAGCCCTGGAACGAGGACAGCGTGTACATCAGCGCGCCCAGGGCCACGAAGCGCAAGGCCACCGACTGCTTCAAGGCCCAGGCGTTGCGGGCAACCGTGGTGTGCTGGTTGATCGCGACCGCGATCACCGGGATGAACATCATCACGCTATGGACGATCGACAGCGTCACCAGCCAGGTCGGCACCGGGGCGCCGATCAGGTGATGGATGCCGACCTGGCTGTAGAACAGCGCCAGGCCCCAGAAGCCGAGCAGCGACAGGCTGTACGAATAGACCGGCTGGCCCACGATCTTCGGGATCATGTAATAGGCGGTTCCCACGCCGAGCGGGGTCAGCCACAGGCCGAGCACGTTGTGCGCGAACCACCAGTTCACCGTGGCGTGCTGCACCCCGGCATGCAGGCCAGGCAGGTTGGCGATGAGGTACAGCACCGGGAACCACACCAGGCCGCCCAGGAAGTACCAGCCCGACACGTAGATGTGGTGCGACTTGCGGTGGCGTGCCGTCATCACCAGCGGGAAGGCCAGGCAGGCACCGCCCACCGCGAGCAGCAAGCCGATCTGCCAGGGGATCTCGAGCCATTCGACGCCTTGGGTGTAGCCCAGGCCGATGGCAGTCACACCCATGCCGACGCCGATGGTCCAGACCATGGCGCCGAACATGGCGACGCCCGGGTGACGCAGTGGCGTGTGGAAGATGCGCGGTACGATCCACAAGGCCGAGGCGATGCCGGCGACCGACAGCCAGCCGTAGGCGACCAGGTTCAGGTGCATGCTGCGCATGCGTCCGAAAGTGAGCGGCGCGTGGCCTACGAGCCAGTCCGGCAGGTGCAGCTTGAGCGAAGCGATCACGCCGAACACCGAGCCCAGCACCAGCCAGAACGCCGCCACGGCCGCCATCAGCAACACGGTGCGGCGCCCGGCGACGTCGATCCGTTCACGGATCACGTCGAAGCGGTGGGCATGGGAGCCTTGCGGCGCACGGCCGAAAGCGGTGGTGTCGTCGGGCGCGGCGGTCTCGCCCGGCTCGAAGATCGTGGAGGCATCGCTTTGCGACAGCGCGAACTGGCGGCGGGCGATGGCCCAGATCAGGAAGCCGAGCGCGGCAAGCGACGCGCTGAAGCTCAGCGCGAGCAGTAGTCCAATGGTAATGGGCATGGCCTTGGAATGGTAGCGGGCTGCGCCAGGCTGGACACTGCCCTGTTCACGGGTTCGCAAACTCGGAACCGCGCTGATTGTCGAACAGGTCACGTCATCGACGTGTGCCGTGTATTGATTACGGGCAATTCTTCGTTGCGGAGTGGGATGCTACGCGG
The DNA here is from genome assembly GCF_059685725.1 of Telluria sp. RT2P19. Lineage (NCBI taxonomy): Bacteria > Pseudomonadati > Pseudomonadota > Betaproteobacteria > Burkholderiales > Oxalobacteraceae > Telluria > Telluria sp. RT2P19. Next base: position 121,027 of record NZ_JCASIL010000009.1, on the reverse strand, counting down.
CGCCGATTAAGGCAGGATTAAGGAATGCCGTCGTACCGGAATGCCGTCGTACCGGACTGTCGTCCGTGACCGGGAATGGCGCGGGCGCTGCCACGACCTGCGTCCGCATTATTGTTTAACGGGAATTTAACGTCGACTGGTGCAGAATGATGTTGGGCAAGACATATCAAGTCGTGTACGCTGTCCGCTCATCGAACGCCACAATAAACGTCTTCATAAATGATTGAACAACATGTCTGAGGAAACAAACGACAAGCAAGCATTCCTGGTATCGGTGCTGATTCCGGCAAAGGACGAGGCCGGCAACATCGGGAACCTGGTGGACGAGGTTCATCGCGCCCTGGCCGGCCGCTATTCGCATGAGGTAGTCCTGGTCGACGATGGCAGCGGCGACGACACCGGCGCTGTGTTCCTGCGGCATTGCCAGCAATCGGGCACGCCGGCGCGGCTGATCCGCCATGCGCGAAGTGCCGGGCAGAGCACGGCCCTGTGGACCGCCGCGCGCCACGCCGCCGGGCGTTTTTTCGTCACGATAGACGGTGACGGCCAGAACGACCCGGCCGACATTCCGGCACTGGTGGCACAGGGGCTGACCCTGGAAGAGAAGCACCGGCATTTCTGCATTGCCGGTTTCCGCAAGAACCGGCGCGACACGCGCTGGAAGAAAATCCAGTCGCGCATCGCCAATGCCGTGCGCCGCAGCATACTCGACGACGGCGTACCGGATACCGGCTGCGGACTCAAGCTGGTGCCGCGCGAAACCTGGCTTGGCCTACCCTACTTCGACCATATGCATCGCTTCGTGCCGGCGCTGGTCAAGCGCCTGGGCGGCGCGATCGCGGTCGTGCCGGTGCACCATCGGCACCGCACCGCCGGCGTATCGAAATACACGGCCTGGAACCGGCTGTGGGTCGGCATCGTCGACATGTGGGGTGTCAGCTGGCTGATCCGGCGCAGCAAGCTGCCGCTGATCGAACGCATGGAAGTGCAGCAGTGAAAGCCGAACTGAAACTGCTCCTCAAGCCGCTGCTGCTGAGCTGCCTGCTGGCGCTGGGCTTTGCCTCCCTCCATTTCCAGTGGTGGGGATCCTTCACCGAAATGGACCTGCTGGACCGGCTGTTCGAACGACATTGGACGATTGCCTGGCCTGTTTTCGTGATCACCGGCGTCGTGTACACCGCGCTCGGGGGCCCGCGCCAGCTGCTCGCCTTCAGTTGCGGTTACTTGATGGGGGGCTTGGCGGGTGCGCTGCTGAGCACCCTTCTTACCGGATTCGGCGCCCTGCTGGCGATCTACTGGGTGCGCAATATCGGCATGGAGCGCATGCTCAGGCGCCATGGCGAACGCGTCGCCTTCATCCGCAGGCTGCTGGCGGGGGACACCTGGCTGTGGATTTGCACGGTGCGCCTGATGCCGGTCGGCAGCAACCTGGCGACCAACATCGCGGTGGCGCTTGCCAGGCTGAGCATACCGGCGGTGTTCTGGGGCAGCCTGCTGGGCTACCTTCCTCAAATGCTGCTGTTCAGCTTTGCCGGCGCAGGCCTGGCCTTGCAGGACGAGCAGCAGCTCTGGATCAGCCTGCTGATGCTGGTGCTGTCCACGGCGCTCGTGCTCTATCTCTACCATCATGGCTTCAAGCAGCGGCTACAGGAAATCCGAGGACAAACGCATGCAACTCCCATCCAATCCCAGTGCTAGGCAAGACGCAAGCTGGTGGCCGTGGATCGCTGCCCTGCTGATCGCGGCCCTGTTCGCCGGCATCGGGCTGCGCGACCCCTGGCCTGCCGACGAGCCGCGCTTTGCCCAGGTCGCCCGCGAAATGGTGGAATCGGGCCGTTGGCTCTTCCCCACGCGCGGCGGCGAGTTCTATCCGGACAAGCCGCCCATCTTCATGTGGCTCATCGCCCTCTTCTACCAACTGACCGGACAACTGAAGATCGCATTTCTGCTGCCCAGTGCGCTGGCGGGCCTGGGGACGCTGTGGCTGGTATTCGACCTCGGGCGGCGCCTGTGGGGAGAGAAGGTCGCGCGTTCGGCTGTGCTTGCGCTCGCGTTCACGCCGCAGTTCCTGCTGCAGGCCAAGGGCGCGCAAATCGATGCGCTGGTCTGCTTCTGGATCACCCTCGGCTGCTACGGACTGCTCCGTCACTTTCTGCTCGGTCCGGCCTGGGGCTGGTATGCCGCCAGTTGGGTGGCGATGGCCCTGGGCATCGTGACCAAGGGCGTCGGTTTCCTTCCCGCACTGATGCTGATACCGCTGGCGATCTGGGGCCGCCCCGCCACCGCGTCCGGGCGGCAGGTCTGGTCCATGCGCGCGTGGTGGGGACCGGCCCTGTTGCTGGGCACACTGGCGCTGTGGCTGGTGCCGATGTGGATCGCGGTCGAACGCATCCAGAGTCCGGAACTGCTGGCTTACCGCGACAACATCCTGCTCAGGCAAACCGCTGAACGCTATGCCAATGCCTGGCATCACATCAAGCCCTGGCACTACTACCTGACGATTGCGCTGCCGAGCATGTGGTTTCCGCTGGCCGTGCTGTTCCTGCTGCGGCTGCGCAGGATCAGGAAGCTGTGGCCCTCCAGCGCCGCGCTGCGCGTACTGCTGAGCTGGGTTGCACTGGTGTTGCTCTTCTTTTCCATCAGCCCCGGCAAGCGCGAGGTCTACATCCTGCCCGCGCTGCCGATGTTCGCCCTGGCGCTCGCCTACGTCTGGGAACAGGCGCCGGCAGAAGGGCGCCGCGGCACGGCTGTCGTGTTGCGTGCGGCGCTCGCGATCATGGGGCTGCTGCTGATCCTGCTTGCGGCGGTCGCGCTGTTTGCCCCCGAGCACCTCCCGTCCCGGGCGGACGACTATGCCGACGCCGTCGCGGCGCTGGCTCCGGGCTTGCTCGTCCTCGGACTGGCGCTGTCTGGCATTGTCTGGCTGTTGCGCAAACGCGCATTGTTCGAACAGCTCGCCCTGGCCAGCGTGCTGACCTGGCTGTTCGTCTCTTTCTGGCTATGGCCCATCCTCAACCCACTTCGGACGCCGCGCGCCATCATGCAGGAACTCGAACGACGCCTTGCCCCGGAAGCGGAAGTGGGCATGCTCGAGTTCAAGGAACAGTTCCTGCTGTTCGCAGACCGGCCTCTGGTCCACTTCAGCTATCTGGCGCCGCTGCCGCGGCAGGAATGGAATGCCTGGCGCTGGATGCGCGCAGACCCGACGCGCGTGCTCCTCCTCCCCGATGGCCTGGCCTTGCGCTGCTTCGACCTGGCGAAGAAACGCGTTCTTGGCGAAGCCCATCGCCGCAACTGGGTTCTGCTCGATGCCTCGTCCGCACGTGAAAGCTGCGATGCGGCTGCCGATCACGCCCCCTACCGCTACGTACCGGTGAAGAAGGATATCCTTCAGTGAATCAGGGCGGAACGACGGGCGCCGGGTGCTGGTCGACGGCGCCGCCAGGCTTCATCGGCTGCTGGGATAATTAGACGCTATCGGCCGCTTGCATTCGATTTGGTTTAACGCGATCTTAACGGCGCCTTAACGCCGTCCTAACGGCGCTTGTCCTAAGATCGCCCTCCACTTTCCCCTATGCACTATTCGCTTCCCCTGCGATGGGAGACTTCCTGTCTTAGCGGCGGTCCACGTCAACCGCTCCTGCCTGGAGTGCGGCAGTATTTTTGAGCGACTGACAACCCCATCCGCAAATATCTATGAGCAATGCATTGCCTGGTAAAACCTCGATCTTTCATCACTGTGCGCACCGTCTTGCACGGTCAAGCAGCTGGGCAGGCCCCTTTGCCGGCACGCTCCAGATGCTGCTCATCGGCCTGGTCATCCTGTCGCTATCCAGGTTCGCGCTGGTCGCATGGCAGTGGGACCGCGTCGAAGCGGCCGCGATCCCGGCTTCGCTGTTCGTCCAGGGCCTGCGCGCGGACCTGATCCTGCTGGGGTACTTCGAGGTGCTTCCCCTGTTGCTGGCCCCCTTGCTCGCCTACCGCTCGTTCGCACGCGTGTGGAGGACTGTGAGCATTGCCTGGGGCACTGTTGCTCTTATTTTCATCTTGTTTATGGAATTGTCCTCGCCTCAATTCCTGATGCAATACGACGTCAGGCCGAACCGCCTGTTCATCGAGTACCTTGCCTACCCGAAGGAAGTGTTCGCGACGCTGTGGAATGGTTTTCGCATCGCGGTGGTGACCGGCGTCGGATTGACGATCGGCCTCGGCCTGTTGATTTTCGATCTGCTCAGGCGTGCTTCGCCCGGCATAAGCATGTGGCCCGCAAGGAAACTGCTGCTCGTATGGCCGGTTCTGTGCCTGATCGTACTGATGCAGATCCGGTCGACCACGGGGCACCGCCCAGCCAACCCGGCCTTCTTTGCGCTGACCGGTGACGCGATGGTCAATTCGCTCATCATCAACTCGGCATGGTCGGTGCTGGACGCGCTCAACTCCCTGAAGAAAGAAGCAGTCTCCTCCGACATCTATGGGGCATTCCCGCGGGAACAAGTTTTTCGAGAAGTTAAATCAGCGCCCTGGCTGCACGGCTATACGTTCAGCAATACCGACACTCCGACTCTACATTTCCAGCAAGCCGCCATCGCGCGAAACCGGCCGCTTAACCTGGTAATCGTCCTGCAAGAAAGTCTGGGCGCGACCTTCGTCGAGTCGCTGGGCGGACTGCCAGTGACGCCGGAGCTGGAAAAGCTCAAGAGCGAAGGCTGGTGGTTCGAGCAGCTCTATGCGACCGGCACCCGTTCGGTGCGAGGCATCGAAGCGGTCGTGGCCGGCTACGCACCGACGCCCGCCCGCAGCGTGGTCAAACTCTCGCTCGCGCAGCAAGGCTTTTACACGATTGCGGCAGGACTGAAACAGCAGGGCTATCATACTGAATTCGTGTATGGCGGCGAAGCGCATTTCGACAATATGCGCAGCTTCTTCACCGGGAACGGATTCCAGCGCGTGGTCGACATACGGGAAATGCGTCCGGCCTTCACGGGAAGCTGGGGAGCGTCCGACGAGGACTTGTTCAACAAGTCGCTGGAACGCCTGAAGGAACTTCATGCCCAGGAGAAACCGTTCTTCAGCCTGATTTTCACCTCATCGAATCACGAACCGTTTGAATTTCCGGACGGAAAAATTACGCTTCACGATCCGGTCAAGCAAACGGTGAACAACGCCGTCAAGTATGCGGACTACTCGCTCGGGAAATTTATCGCCGAAGCGAAGAAGCAGGCGTACTGGAAAGACACCCTATTTCTCGTCGTTGCCGATCATGACAACCGCGTCTACGGCAATAGTCTGGTGCCCGTCAAGAAGTTCCATATCCCGGGACTCATCCTGGGGGCGGACATTGCACCGAAACGGATTGGAACGATCGCCAGCCAGATCGATCTTGGACCGACCCTGCTGTCATTGATGGGCGTTTCGAGCATGCATCCGATGATCGGCCGGGACTTTGCAAGAGACAGCAGCACCCCTGGCCGCGCCATGCTCCAGTTCGATAATTATTTCGCCTGGCTCGAAGACGGGTCGGCGACGATCCTGCGTCCGCGCCAGCATCCACTGCTTGGAAACTATGATGCCCAGAGCGGAAAACTGGATCTTCAGGCGGGTGCGCCCGACAAACTGCAAGTGAGCAAGGCAATGGCTCACGTTATTCTGCCCTCGCTACTCTACCGCGAGCGCAAGTACACCTTGCCCGAACAAGGGCCTTGAATAGCGCTCGCTCGATGGCAATGGTCCTCCATCGGAGGACCATTGTGCTTACTTCAGCAAAACCGGCGCCACGATCACGGTCCAGGTGACTGCCGCAACGGCCACCGCCAGGAATACCGCCGCGCTGCCCAGATCCTTCGCGTTCCTGGATAGTGGGTGCCGTTCCAGAGAAATGCGGTCGACGACGGCTTCGATCGCGGAGTTGAGCAGCTCGACAATCAATACCAGCGCCAGCACCAGCACCAGGGCCAGTTTTTCCAGCACCGAAACGGGCAGGAGCAGTGCGACGAACAGCGCCGGTACCGACATGAGCAATTCCTGCCTGAACGCGTATTCGTACTTCCATGCGATTCTTAAACCGCGGGCGGAATAACGTGACGCGGCCACGATGCGAGCCAGACCGCTGGTGCTCTTGAATTCACTGACCTCTTGCTTATCCTGAAGCATGGTTGTAGACCTTTTGGAATAGTCGGCTGCGCGATTGGTAAGCGAGCCGGGTTAATCAGGCGGTTTCGGAAATGTCCGTTTCAGGGTCAAGCCTGTGCCGCTTCTGCGTTGCGGCGGGAGCCGGCGGGCAAGACAGGGCAGCGCCGGCTTGCCTCCCCTGAAGAACAAGGATGACGAGGACCACGGTCGCGCTTGCGATCCAGATCGACCAAAGGCTGTGGGTGAGGAAATGAGCACCGCGCAGTTGCTGCAAAAGCCCGAGAAAGTTGCCGGCAGCGATACCTGAAAAGGCCGCTATCCGGGCTGCGCGAGCCTGAGCAGGTAGCCAGTAGACCGCCAGCGACAACAGCCACAGTGCGCTCGAGGCGTGGCCAGCAGGAAGGCAGCGGCCAGGAATCGCGCCGTCTGGCAGTACGTCGAAAATCCGGACATAAGGCTGCTCGCCTCCGTAACGGGAAAGGTCCCATGGGCAGTGCGATGAACTGAGCTGCTTCAGCAGGCTGATCAGGGCCGGGACCAGTATCGCGGACGATGCGACGATGCGCAGGCGGAGCCGGCCCAGGACACCCAGTCGTGGCAAGGGCCGGAACGCATCGACCACAGCACACCCGATAAAGGCCAGCGCCGCCAGCGTCAGCACCCGCTTCAGGATCACGTGTCCGAAGGTGTCGGTGAGCCATGCATCGCGCCAGGGAAAAGTATTGCTGGCGGCGTCGAACAGCGCATCGGCGAGCAGCAGATCGACATCGGAGTAACGTCCAATCCACAGCGTCGACAAGGCCCCGGCGATAAGTGCGACAGCGATCCTTCGTGCCGCGCGGTAGCCCAACAGTGTCGGACAAGCAAGGTGACGAGGCCGACGCATCAGCCTCCCCTGACACAGGAATGGAACAGGTCGAGCCGTGGATTGAGTACCGCGGTATTCACATCGAGCATCCCGAGGACGGAATGAAACACATTGTCATGCGATAGCGGTTGCCTGCGCCGTTCGTTCAGGCAGCGTCGATCGAGACGAAAGCGTTCGCTGAAGCCTGGCGACATCCACAGCATCATGGGGACGTCGGTCTGCTCGCGCGGCGCCAGGAAATACGGGGCGCCATGGAGGTACATGTTGTTTTCTCCAAGCGACTCTCCATGGTCGGAGAAATACAGCATGGCCGTATCGAGGCCCCCGCTTCCCGCGATGTCGCGCAACATATCGATGGTCTTGCTCAGAAAGTAGTCGGTGTAGAGGATCGTGTTGTCATACGCGGCCTGGATGGATTCACGCGAACACTCTTCGAACCGGTTGGATGTGCACACCGGCCCGAACCTTGAGAACGCGCGTGGGTAACGGTTCGCATAAGCAGGGCCGTGGCTCCCTTTCTGGTGCAACACAATGACGAGATCCCTGGTGCTGTTGCGGATCAGCTCAGGCAAACCTTCGAGCAAACGCTCATCGTAGCACTCCTTAGCGCCACAATGGCTGTCAGGCCCCGCCGGCTTCGACAGATCTTCGTACTTCACACGGGCGCACACACCCTTGCATCCGGAGTTGTTATCGCGCCAGATGACGTCGAAGCCGGCGTGCGTGAGTACGTCGAGCAATCCTTCCTGGCTGGTGGCCTTCGACTGGCTGTACCCATCCCGGCCGAGTGCCGAAAACACGCACGGTACTGACACCGCGGTCGCTGTACCGCAAGAACGCACGTTCGAAAAATTGATCAGCCCCGCTTGCCGCGCCAACAAGGGATTTGTCTCGCGAGCATATCCGTTGAGCGAAAAGTTCGCGGCACGTGCCGTTTCGCCGACCACGATGACGGTGAGCGTTCTGCGCTCCTGGCCGGTCCAGGTCGCGCCCTTGACCGCGTCGCGGCCAAGGGGAGCCACGACGAGGCTGGCAGCCAATCGCTTGCGCAGATAGCCATGCGTCGCCTGGATAAAATTGGTGGGAGTCACGAGAAAACGCAGCTCCCGATGCTCGCGCAGTACTGGCGCCAGGCTCTTGAAACACAGGATGAGCAGCAAGGCCGCCAGCGCCAGCGATCCCGCCGCAATGCCGAAGCGCTGCATGAGTCCCTTTGGTCCTTGCGGGAAATGGATCCTGGCACGCGCAATCAGCAGCGACGGCAGCACGCCGAGCAGGCAGACCGTCGCCGCCAAATGCCAGCTGATCAGCTCCATCGCTTCGCGCGCATCCGTCTCGAAGACATTCTGGACCATGGCCTTATCGATGACGATCCCATAGGACGCCATGAAATAGCTGGCAGCCGATGCCGTCAGTATCAATGCGATCAATACCGGTTTCGCGACATAGCGGAAGCTCGCCATGGTCAGGCACGCGTTGAAGAACAGGACAAGCATGAGGAATGCCCCTGTCAGCAAGGGCAGCCTGTCCAGCGAGGCGCCGCCTGTGGCCTGTGTAAAGGTCGACCAGAATGTCTGGTTGCTGGCGCTTGCCAGCAACAGTGCAACCGCCAGCGTGAGAACCGGCGCATCAACCCGCCGTGCAAATAGTTTTTCCACTCTCGTATCCATTCAAAGCTGCCGCCCACAGGGCAGCTTGCTTGAAGGATAGAGACGCGCCTATGAGGGCATCGTCAAGGTCGCGTTAGGTTTGCGTGAAACCGGGAGGAAAGATGATCGAGAAGCGGCTGCCGCCGTCCGGACGGTTCGCGTAGTCGAGCGATGCACCCAGGTATCCGCAAATACGTCTCACCAGCGACAAGCCAAGGCCTGTCCCGGCCGAGCCACTGGAGGGAATGGCAGTGGCGCCCTGCCTCAAGGTTTGTCGCACCGCATCCGGCAATCCCGGTCCGGTATCTTCCACGATCACGCGCCCGGGCTCGAGCACGACCGTTACCGAACCCTGCTCCGTGTACTGGCATGCATTGCGTATCAGGTTCGCTATTGCAGACTTGCATAATTCAGAAGGCGCGCGCACGCTGATCTCAGCACTACCCACACACAGCAGCTTGACAGGCTTGTGTGCCAGCATGGGCTGGTAACGTTCAACCTCGCGTCGCGCAATCTCGCTCACGGACACTGGTGCGAGCAAGCCGACTTCCGGTGCACGGGCCAGCATGAGCATGACACCGACGCATTCCGTGGCCTCTTGTGCCGCGCGATAGATGCGCTGTGCCGGTGCCTGGATTGCCGTGTCCTGGCTTGCTTCCAGCAGGATCTCGGCCGCCCCCATGATCACGGTGAGCGGCGTGCGCAACTCATGACTGACGTCGCCGGTAAAGAAGCGTTCCCGGTCGAGAACCTCCCGCAACTCGGTCGTATGTGCGGCCAGCGCCCGCGCAAGTACGCCAAGCTCGTCCCGGCGTTCGGTGAGCGGCAAGGTCGACGCACCGCGCTCGACCGCTTCGACGAGCGCGCGAACCGGCGCAACGATCCTGCGCCCGACAAAACGGCCAAGGAAGACCGCCAGCAGCACAAAACCTGCAAAAAACCCCGCAAATACCGAATACACCAGCAGCTCGACCTTCTCGTAGTCGCTTTCATGATCGACGACGACATAGGGGCCACGCGCGTCCGCACCCGACAGCACATGCAGGCCGATGCCATCCACGATTGCGTCCGACACGCCGGCTGGCAGCCCGCGCAGCGATAACGGGATCTGTTCGCCACGGTGGAAACGCAAGCCAGCCGGCAGGTCCGCCGCCAGCCCCGCAGCTTCTCGTGGACGCCCCCATTTCTCGACTTCGGCCAGCCGGTTGTCGACCAGGTAGACCTCGATTCCTTCGACAGCCAATGCAGCCAGCACCGCAAAGAATACGGACAGGACGATGCCAAATAGGAGGAAGGCGGCGACGATCGGCCGGCTCAAGGAATCAGCCTGGCGCATCGGGAAGAACAAGCCGGTAGCCAACGCCGGGAACAGTATGGACCATGGGGAGGGCAAAAGGTTTGTCGAGCGCCTGGCGAAGCGCGTGGATGTGCGTACGCAAAGCATCACTGTCAGGTCGGTCATCGCCCCAGACAGCCTGCTCGAGGTCATCGCGCGGGACGATCCGCGGAGCGGCACTCATCAGGCAGCGCAGCAAGACATAGCCTGTCCTGGTAAGCACGACTTTCTTGCCGTCGCGGGAAGCATCGAGCACATCGGGATCGAAGACCAGTCCGCCAAAGCGCAGCGCGCGCCCCACCAGAACCGATCCGCCGGAACGACGCACCAGGGCTCTCAGCCGGACCTCGAGCTCCACCAGGGAATAAGGCTTGACCAGGTAGTCGTCCGCGCCGCTGTCGAAGCCGGCAACCTTGTCGGGCAGGCTGTCGCGCGCCGTCAGCATCAGGACCGGTGTCGGTGCACGGAGCTCGGAGCGCAGTTTCCGGCACAGTTCCAGGCCATTCAAGCCGGGAAGCATCACGTCCAGGATGATCACGTCATACAGGCTTTCGGAAGCCAGGGCAAGCCCGCCGTAGCCATTGCGGGCGGAATCGACCGTATATCCCTTTGGTTCCAGGAAGCCGTACAAATTTGCCAGGATATCCGGATTGTCTTCTACGATGAGGATACGCATCCATGCATTGTAAGGCGAAACAGTCCTTGTCGAGCAGGGTCCGGCCCGCTAAATTTGTTGCAGGCAGGCATGACGAACGCCATGCAGTGCGCGTACGGCAGCAGCAGACGTGACGCCGGCCCGGACGCACGGGCCCCTCGACCCGCTTTGGCCGTAGCTGTACGGCATTGCGCTCGCCCACCAGTGCAATTGTTCTTGCAAGCATTTGAACAGTCGGGCGATACTCGCCGCTCACGTATTCGAGATACAAGATCACGCAGAGACGATATGCACGCAGCAATGGGCACGACCGAGATTTTCCTGATCGCCATGGCGATCATTTTCAGCATTCCCTACCTGATCTGGCGCTTGGGCGACACGGACTATTACGCCCCGCTGGTGGTGGTGCAGATCATTACCGGCATCCTGCTCGGACCAGGCATTCTGGGCAGGGTTTATCCGGAATACTATGGCTTCGTGTTCAATCCCGAGGTAATCCGGTCGCTCAACGGCATTGCTTGGTGGGCCGTGATGATCTTCGTGATGATCGCTGGCATCGAACTCGACCTCAAAGCGGCCTGGGCGCACCGCCGAGAGAGCATGATCACCGCATCGCTCGCGCTGGGTACGCCGCTGGTGTTCGGCTGCGTCGCCGCGCTCGGCATGCTGGGCTACGCCGGCTGGATCGGTCCGAAGGCCGAGAGCTGGCAATTCGTGCTGGGAGTCGGCATGGCGTGCGCCGTCACGGCCTTACCGATCCTGATTCTGCTCATGGAGAAATTGGAAATCCTGCGTCAGCCGATCGGGCAACGCATCCTGCGTTATGCAAGTCTGGATGACATTGCGATCTGGGGCGTGCTGGCCCTGATCCTGCTCGATTGGGATCGCGTCGGACGCCAGCTCGGGTTCCTCGCTTTGTTCGCCGTGGCCACCGTGTTGTTCCGTAAACTGATGGTCAAGTTACAAGAACGCGACCGCTGGTACGTCATCCTGATCTGGCTGACGGCCTGTTCCTTCGCAGCCGACTGGGCCGGACTGCACTACATGGTTGGCGCCTTCCTTGCCGGTGCGGTAATGGACTCGGACTGGTTCGACCAGAAGAAGATGGATTTGATGCGTCACCACGTACTGCTGGTCATCATGCCGGTGTTCTTCCTTTCTACCGGCTTGCGCACCAACTGGGCGATGGGTGGGCCGGCGGTGTTCCTCGTCGCCGCGGTACTACTGCTCGCCTCGGTGAGCGGCAAGCTGGCCGGCACCCACATCGCCGGTAAAATCCTCAGGTGGGGTGAGGGCGAGGCGTCCATCATCGGCTGGCTGTTGCAGACCAAGGCGCTGATCATGATCATCTTCGTCAATATCCTTCTGGACAAGGACATCATCACCAGCGAAACCTTCACGGCCCTGCTCCTGATGGCCGTCGGCAGCACCATGCTCACCGTTCCCGTGGTCTACCCAAGGCTGCGGCGCGTTGCCGCCCTGGTGTTCAAGGCCAGCTGAATTTGCTACGGAAAATACAGGTACAGCAGCCACAATGCCACGCCCAGCAAGGGCACGAACACGATCAGGAAGGGCGTGGTGCGCACTCCAATCAGATCGGGCAGCTGGATGCAGCCGCGGTCACCCCAGGCCAGCACGTTCGAGCTGAGGCTTCTGGACAATTCGGCGTAGAGATAGCTGCCCGCCAGGAGTCCGGCGATCCCGGCGACGGCATCCAGATTCCCTTGTCCCAAGGCTGCGGCGCCTGTTCCTGGGCAATATCCGATCAAGGCAAACCCTGCTCCGAAGACCAGGCCGCCAAGCACATTGGCCGCATACTTCGTGGGTTTGAGCTGCAGCTTGACGAGTCCGAGAGCGTGCATGGCGAAAATGCCGATCATCCCGACAAGAATAGCCGCCAGCATGATTTTCATGACCGTGAAATCGGTCAGCAGAAGCGCCCCCAGCAGAACCTCATACTTGGCAACGCCGCCTTTCTGCAACAGGAAACCGAAGATAATCCCAAAGAAAAGGCCCAATGCGAGCTGCCTTGGCGCGTCGCTTTTCCCGGCCCCGCCATCCGTGCTTCCTGGTGGCTTGGCGTGGTGAACGCCGGCCTTTGCGGATGTGTTATCCATACATCACCTGCGCTATCAGGGAACCGCCTGCGAAGAAGCATGCCAGCGCAATCCACGACCCGACCGACAGTTGCAGTGCGCCGCTGATTCCGTGGCCACTTGTGCACCCGCCTGCAAGCCGCGCCCCGAACGCCATGATCACTCCGCCAACGAAAGCGACAGACAGACGCAGCGGTACAGAGTTTCCGAAATGCGCCTCCCACAGCGGGGGGATCACGCTGGCATGGAATTCTCCACCCGACAAGGCGGCGAAGAATGCCCCGATGACAATGCCGAATGCGAGCATGACTTCCCACTCGATTTTGGGAGTCTTATCCTGATAAAACGCCAGGGAGTCGGTGTGTTCCCTGGAGACCAGGTAGCCCAGCAGGCCGGCCATGCGTGCGAAAGCAGTCGACACGCCCAGCGGTTTGCTGGAAAAGTAAAATGTCGCCATCGAGAGGACGCCGATAAGGGCGCCGACCACATACGGATTCCATGCGCCGCCAGCCGTGTTCATGTCCGTCTCCTTCGCGCGTTATTCGACCTGATTCCTGTTTAATGGCAGTCCGAGCTTGTCCCATGCCGTTATACCGCCAAGCATGTTAAAGACGTTCGTATACCCGTTACGCCGAAGGATACTGACCGCAAGCCCGGAGCGATGCCCCACGCTGCAGTGGGCGACGATCCGGCGATCCTTGGGAATCGCGGGAAGGTTTTCTTCGAGATGGCCCACGAAGCTATGGTGCGCGCCCGGTATGTGTTTCTCCTTCCACTCCATGTCGTCGCGCACGTCCAGGATAGTCAGGTCCCCTTCCTCGTTCCAGCGCGCAGCCTCGCTGGCGCTCGTCGTGCCCAATGCTTCGATGGGCAGGCCCGCTTCGCGCCATGCCTCGACCCCGTTCACAAGCACTCCCTCGACGCGGTCGATGCCGATGCGTGCAAGCTGTGCGATTGCCACAGGCGCCTTGAAGGGATGTTCCACGATCAGGAAGATGGGTGTTTGTTCGTCTGCGAGCCAGCCGCCAAAGGTGGACAGCCCCTCCAGCCATACGTTGTACGAGCCCGGAATGTGTGCACCTGCGAAGGCATCAGGCGATCGGGTATCGATCACTACCCCGTCCCTGGTGCGCTCCTGGAATGCCTTTGGCAACAGCACGCGATCGTCGGGGGATGAGGGCACGGGCCGTCCTGCCTCCAGGTTGACCACTTCCATGTGCGAGAAATACGGGGGCCGCGGCAGATGCTCACCGGCCTTCTGCGCCATGAATTCCGCGCGGCTTTTCGTGAATACGGGATTGGTCGCACGTTCGATGCCGAGTGTCGACTCGTCGCGCTCGGAGATGTTGCCCCCGCATGCGGACCCCGCCCCGTGCGCCGGCAGCAGGATCGCCTGGTCGCCGAGCGGCGCCAGTTTCTGGTGCACCGAATCGTAGAGCAGGCCCGCATTTTCTGCGGTCTTTTCCGGGTCCGACAGATCAGTCCTCCCAGTATCGCCCACGAACAGGGCGTCTCCGGTGAACACGCCCCAGCACTGGTCGCCGGCGTCATTGGGATAAACCGCATAGGACATGCTCTCGGGCGTATGTCCCGGGGTGGCCAGCGCGACGAAACGCGTCGTTCCCACCGTGAATTCCTCGCCATCCGCTACCTGCACATCGACGCGGCCGAACAAGGGATGTTTGCCCGCCAGAATCTTGGCGCCGGTGATTTCGGCCAGGCTTGCGGACCCGAACTCGAAATCCTCCTGGCGATGCGTTTCGATGCAATAGGCAATGCTCAAGTCATTGTCGCGTGCCAGTTGCAGATACTCTGCCACGTCCCGCCGCGGATCGACGACCACTGCAAGCCCGTTGCCGCATCCGAGCACATAGGCGTTGTGGCCTAATCCCTGCGTTTTAACCCGTTGAAAAAACATGTTCCGCTCCTTTCGTTGAGTCAGTCATGCCTGCGGGACGGCTGTGATTGCCGTCCTTACTGTCGCACAATGCGCTGCCGAGCAGCGCACATGTTGCGATGCGCAGGGCCTCCGTGCGTGTGGAATCGTTCGCCGTCGCCGATGCGCATGAGTCCCAGATCGGGCTCCATATAGCCGTGCAGATCACTGATCTGCATGATGGCCGGGCAGTGCTTCGTCGTTACCTCCATGGGCCCTTGACCTAGTGTCGCCACCCAGGATTAGCTGCACGTTAACGGGCGCGAGCGGGAAATGGTCGTGCCGCCAGATTTTCCCTGCCGCCCTCTGGTGCTTACCGGGCGACGGCGCCGAGCGGCTGTACCTCGACGATACCGTGGTGCGCGGCCGGAAGCGGCTTGACCAAGCGGATGCGGTCCAGCTCCAGCCCGCCTTTCGTCAGGCTCTTCCCCGGCAAAGAGTCGAGGTACGTCTTCACGACGTCGGTGCCGTCCAGCGGTGCTCCCTTCTCGTCCTTTACCACCACGACCCCTTGGGCCGGCAACCTGTTGACGAGGGCCGGAATCTCCTTGTACCAAAGTCCGGCCACGGTATAGGTCGCGTCCATGCGCATCGGCTTGCCATTGATGCGCATATTGCTCACACGCGAACCCTGCGGCGCCTGCGGGTTGAAATCCGCCGTCAGTCCGCTGATTCCCGCGGTCCAGCCATTAATCCATTCACCGGACCGGGCCTGCGTGTTCTGGGGATTGCCCTCGAGTGCTTTCTTGATCTGGATCCCGGTCAGCTCGCCGCGTGCGATCTGGGCTCCCACCGGCAGGAAGTGGTACAGATCCTCGAGCTTGATCGGCCCGGGCGCTACCGCCGTGCCATAGCGAAAGCCCGTGATCATGCCGAGCTGCGCCCCGCTCTGCCGGCGGAAGGCATCGGTCAGGAAGTCGTGCGACGAACCCTCGATCACCGCCGGCATGCGCTCGTTGCTGAAGTTACTGCGGTGCAGCGGGACTTCCGTCTGTCCGACCACGGTGTCGATCGGGTAGCGCAGCAAGGCGCCGCTGAACGGGTTGGCAATGGCGCCCGGTTTGAACGCAGGGCCGCTGACCAGCGGCGCCCGCACCTGCGCGACCATGGCGGCAATACGCTTGTCTTCGGCCAGCTGCTCCGTGATCCTGTGCGACACGTAGCGCCTGTCGGCGACCACGCCCTTGTGCACGCGCACCTGCAGTTCGCCCACCACCTGGCCGTCCATGCCCTGTTCCACGATCAGGGTGCCATTGCGGGACACTACCGGCTTCGGCGTGATCTCATGCTTGTCCGACGAAAGGATCACATCGACGCCAGGAATGGCATCGGCCAGCGTCAGGTTGCCGTGCAGGCCCAGCTCCGAGATAACGACGAGCAGGTCGACATCCTGCGCGCGCACTTGTTGCACGTACTTCGCATATTCTTCCTTGCCATCGGTGAAACGCAGGCCTGCCGTGACCTTCTGGTCACCCGCCTGCGGGCCGCGGTCCGAAGTAAAGCCTATGATGCCAACCCGAAGGCCACCGACCTGCTTGATGAGGTAAGGAGGAGCTACGGTCTGTCCATTCTTTGCTTTCAGACCGGGATAGTTATCGTAGTACAGGTTCGCGATCACTGGGTTCCAGCGCGCTTTCGGGTTTGGACCGGTAAAGTACGACAGGAATTTGTCTGCCCCGTAGACATAATCCCAGTTGCCGGGCGCATAGGCGTCGAAGCGGAAGGCGTTGAGCACCTCGATCATCGCTTCCCCCTTGGTGAACAGTGCTTCGGCTCCGCCATGCAAGGTGTCGCCTGTATTGACCAGTAAGGTCTTTTCGGGATTGGCGTGGCGGATCTGTTCCACCAGCGTGTAGATGCGCGCAACGCCGCCTTCCGTCTTGCCCGCCGCGTCGCTGCGCACGCTTGCGTGTGGCACCAGGTGGCCGTGAAGGTCGCCCATGTGGATCAGGGTTACCTCGCCCGTACGGTCCGAGGCGCTCGCCTGCGCTCCCATGCCGAAGACCAGGCCGGCGAGGGCAAACGTCGCTGCTTTATGCAATTTCATTCGAAGCTCCTTGAGTGGGACTGCCCCGCGCAACGGTCAATGAGGACCTGCGCTGGAGCGCTGCCCAATCGTAAGCGGCCGCGATTAAGGCAGCGTTATCGGCAGTACGGATATGCCGGCAACGCAGTCCTGCACTGGGCAGTGTCCACTACCATGGAGGCGCCGGGCTTCAAGGCTTGATGTAGGCGTACCCCTCCAGTGACTGCAGTCGCGCCACTTCCGCAACACCGGACGGCACCACGGTCGCTTCCGGAAGCACCCGCTTGCGATCGATCTTGCGCCCCTCGAGGGTGTTATTGCATACCCGGAACTGGACCTTGCGGTTCGCGAGTTCCTGGACCACCGCGTCGTAGGGATTGCCGTTCTTGTCCTTGGCGTCCTCGAGCAGGAAGTCGATCCCGGCGCCATGGGTGACCACGACGATGCTGGCCTTCGGACTGGCGTTCAAGTGGTTACGGATATTACCGAGCGCCTGCATGGCGTTGCTCGCGTCGCTGATGTGGTACACGACCTTCTCGGGCCGCCCGGCGGCGCCGGCGCTCACGGCAAAACTCAGGAACAGCATGGCAGCGATTACACGGAACAGTTTCATATCGTCTCCTTTGGATGGTAAGCGGCGTTACTTCTGCTGCAGGCTTTCCCGCTCCATGAGCAGGAAGGTGCCGTAGGCGTTGATGCGGTTGGCCTGCGCAAATGCAGGATAGCCTGCGTACGCGCTCCAGTCGACCTTCGCATAGGCTTCGTCGAAGGTCGCCAGCTCCGCGACCGCCTCGCCCATCACCTTGCGCAGGAAGATCAGGTAGGAGCGAGTCAGAGCAAGGTCCTTGCCCGGATCGCGCGACACATCGCCATGGCCGGGCACCACGACGGCCGGGGCCAGCGCCAGCATGCGCTCGAGTGCGCCCAGCCACACGCGGCTGTCGGCATCGCCCACAAAGGGCAGCCGGCCGGTGAAGAACAGGTCGCCCGCGAAGAGCAAGCGGTCTTCGACGACGGCCAACATGATGTCGTCCGGCGCATGGGCGCCGCTGGTGTCGATCACTTGGAAGTGCAGTCCGCCCATCTCGAACGCGATCGGCTTGCCTCCCGGGAAAGAGAGCCAGCGGTCCGCCGGCAGCAGGCGCGTGCGGCCGTCGACCCACGGCTTGAGAGCTTCCTTGCGCTGCGCCAGGCGCAGTGCGGCCGTGTCCGAGGCCAGGTAGGCGCGGCCCTGCTCGTGCGCCCAGATCTCGGCACCCGCCGTCTTGAATGCCTGGAGTCCGTAGAAATGATCAGCATGGTAGTGGCTGACGATGACGCGGCGGATCGGCTGTTTCGTCACGCTGCGAATGGCCAGCACCATCGCCTCGCCCAAGGCCGGCGTGCCGAGCGCGTCGAAGACGACCACGCCATCCCTGGTGACCACGAAGCCGGCGTTCGACATGAAGCCGGCGTTGGCCTTGTCGGCCATGCCGGAGTGCCCCCTGAACATGTACGCGTGTGCGCTGACCTTGATGGGCTGCAGCACTGGAAGCGGCGCAGCGGTGGCGCCAGCCGCCAGCCAGGACAAGGCGGACAACACCAGCAGGAGGCGCCGCCCCCTGTGCAGGAATGCCGCGGCGATACGAATCGACTGCATGTTCAGGTCCTCCTGCGCACGGTGGCGCATATCAAGAAGCGGGTCAGAAATTCAGGTCCTCGGCCACCGCTGCGATGCCCGCGCGTGCGCAGGTGTCGTCGGCGGCACCACCGGGAGCACCGGAGACGCCGATCGCCCCCACCAATGCACCGTTGGCCTCGACAGGAATGCCGCCACCGACGGCCAGCACGCGGCGGATGTGCCGGATCCCGCTGGCCTCGGCGCCCTCCTTGGTGGACAGCGCGAGCGCCGTGGTGCCCATCTTGAAACTGGCTGCGGTCCAGGCCTTGTCGGCCGCTGCGTCCACCGTATGGCTTCCCGCCAGGCGGTCGCGAAGCACTACCTGCACTTGGCCGCCGCGGTCGGCCACCGCCACCGCCACCTGGTAGCCGGCCTGGCGGCATGCGGCCAGCGCGGCCTGGGCCATACGCAGGGCCAGTTCGGGACTCATCAGGGTGACGGTGTAGGTGGCAGGCGCAGGCGCCTGCGCCGCGGCGGAGCCGGCGTTCAGCGCCAGCAGCAGCGCGCCGCCGAGGATGCGCAGTCTCATTCGGTTCTCCTGTTATTGGATGCGGCCAGCGCGCGGCGCGCGCCGGCCAAGGCTTCGTCGAGATAGGCGCCGTACATGCCGGCGACGTCCCCGCCCTCGAGCACAGGCACCAGCAGTTTACCGTGGCCGTCGAGTATGGCCACGCTGGGCGCCACCCGGATACCGTAGCGCGACGCCAATGCCTTGCCGCTGCTGGCCTGCTTATCGAAGCCGCGCAATGGCGCGGTCGACGCCAGGCCGGCTTCGCGTATGATCGGGCGCTGGCCCGGCACACCTTCCCGGGACAGAGGCAGAAGGTAGTTGCGCCGCACCGTTTCGCAGTAGCTGCAGTCAGGCAGCGAGAACAGAATCACGAGCGGTACGCGGCGCTGGGCGGCATCGCGGCCGTCCGCGGCCAGATCGCCCGAGGCAGGTAAAGCCGTGTGCTGCGCTGACGCGCCACTACCGGCCACGCACGCCGCCAGCAGCGCCGTGTGCACAATGGCGCGCAGCACAACCCCTGCACGCTCAGTAGGCCGGGAAGTAAGCACGCGTCTTGCCCAAGTCGTAGGACCACGGCAGGCCGGCGTTCTTCCAGCCATTCAGGATCCGCTGGCCGCGCTTCTCACCCGATGCCACGGCGTCTCCTTCGAAGCCGTCGACGACCGTGTAGACCGATGTGTAGCCCAGTTGGCTCAGCAGGTTGGCCGCGCGCGCGCTGCGGTCGCCCGAGCGGCAGATCACGAGCACGGGCGCATCCTTGCCGAGTCCCGCCGCCTGCAGCCGGCGCGCCAGTTCCGGGCCGAAGTCGCTGTTGACATCGAGCTTGAAACGGCCGGCCTTGTCGTCCCATGGGGCGTCCTCCGGGTGTTCGACATAGGGAATATTGGCATCCACCACGGTCGGCAGGCCGACGTAGGCGACTTCGTAGCGGGTCCGCACGTCGACGAAATAGGCGCGCGGGCCCAGCTCGCGCTTCATCGCGTAGGCTTCGCGTGCATCGAGGTAGCGTCCCGCTGTGGTCTGCTTGTTCCTGGGCACCGCACTCGCCTCGACCGCCCAGGCATGCGCGCAGGCAAACAATGCCAGCGCGGCCGCCAGGCCCCTGCCCTTCCGGATTATCATCGCCATCCTCACCTCCTCAGGCCATGATGCCTGGATTGCCCTGCACGCCGAGCAGCCGCGGCGTGTTCAGCTTGCGCGGCTTGACGACTTTCTCCGAACGCAGCCATTGCGCCACCACGTCCCACACCGGCTCGCCGGAAGCCCCTTCCGCCACCGGCGCCCAGCCGGCCACCTTGTAGGTCTTCCCCGCTTCGAGCAGCTTGCCGCCCAGGCGCATGTCGCTGATTCGCGAGCCCATCGGTGCGGTCGGATCGATCGCGTAGCTCATGCCGCCCACCCTCACCATGTCGCCGCCCTGCTGGTAGTAGGGATCGGGATTGAACAGGTTGTCGGCCACATCCTCCAGCACGGTCTTGATGGTTGCGCCCGTCATCGCGGTGAGCGTGGAATGCGAGTACGTCGTGGCGGTCTGGTCCATCAGGTGTTCCATCAGGATCGGGCTGTCCGGCAGCAGCGTGGTGCCCCAGCGGAAGCCAGGGGAGAACGCCATATCCGCACCCTTGACCGCCATCAGCGCATCGATGATCAACTGATCGAAGGTGCCGTTGAAGTTGCCGCGCCGGTAGAGCGTGCCTTCGGTGACCGCCAGCTTTTCGTTCAGGCGGGCTTCATAGGGCTTGCGGACCTTCCCCACCAGGGCCGCCATCTCGCGGTCGGCAGGCAGGAAATTGGAAAACACCGGCAGCAGACGGTACTGGAACGCCTGCACCTTGCCGCCGCGCACGTCGAAGTCGAGCACGCCCAGGAACTTGCCGTTGCTGCCGGCATTCGTCACCAGGGTCTTGCCGCCGCCATTGCTGACGATGACCGGCACCGGAATGCCATCGTGCGTATGCCCGCCCATGATGGCGTCGATGCCGCGCACGCGCGATGCCATCTTCAGGTCGACGTCCATCCCGTTGTGTGACAGCACGACCACCGCTTTCGCCCCCTTGGCGCGGGCCTCGTCCACCATCTTCTGCATGTTCTCTTCCTGGATGCCGAAGCTCCAGTCGGGGACCAGGTAGCGCGGGTTGGCGATCGGGGTGTACGGGAAGGCCTGACCGATGATGGCCACCGCCACACCGTTCATTTCCTTGATCACGTAGGGCGGAAACACCGGGTCGCCGAAGTCGTTGGTCTTGACATTCTGGGCCACGAAATCGACCTTGCCCTTGAAGTCCTTGCCAACGATTTCCTGTACCCGCTTGTCGCCCAGCGTCATCTCCCAGTGCGCGGTCATGACGTCGACGCCCAGCAGCAGGCCGGCGTCGACCATGTCCTGACCTTTGGTCCAGAGCGCCGTGCCGGAGCCCTGCCAGGTATCGCCGCCATCGAGCAGCAGCGCGCCGGGACGCTCCGCCTTCATCTTCTTGACCAGGGTGGCCAGGTGGGCGAAGCCGCCGACCTTGCCGTAGGTGCGAGCGGCCCGTTCGAAGTCGAGTGCCGTGAAGGCATGTGCCTGCGGCGTGTGGGGCGCCAGCCCGCTTTCCTTGAGCAGGGCTTCACCGACCAGGTGCGGCATGCGCCCCGCCGCCGGCCCGAGTCCGATGTTAACGCTCGGCTCGCGAAAATAAACCGGCATCAGCTGCGCGTGGCAGTCGGTGAAATGCAGGAAGTGGACGTTGCCGAAGCGCGGCAAGTCGTACAGGGCGCCCGGCGACGGCGCCGCCATGGCGCCCCGCGAGCCGAGCAGCATGCCGCCGGCGGCGGCAATCCCGAGCAGTTGCGCGAATTCGCGCCGATTCATACCCATGCTATGTCCTTGATACTGTTGGCCGGCTGGCATCCGGATGCCAGCCGGCGTGGTTCATTGGTTGACGGGCGAGGTCGGATCCATCAGCAATGCCATCACATCCTTGAGCTGGGCCTCCGTCAGAATGCCGCTGTGGCCGAAACGCGGCATGTTGGAGCAGGCCGTATAAGCCTGGGCGTTATAGATTTTCCCCCAGGTGTACTTGAGCATCTCGTCGCTGCTGCCGCGGATCTTGCCGTAGTTGTAGAGGCTCGGCCCGATATTGCCGAACGAGATTTCCTGCTTCGAAATCTGGTGGCAGGCGTAGCAGTTGCCGCCGTTGATGCCGCCGAGCTTGTCGGACGACTGCATGCCGCGCCCGTTCTGGGCGATCTTCTCGCCCTCTTTCCAGTTGCCCAGGTACTTGCCGTCGGCGGGCTGGCGGATGTTCTTCATTTGTGTGGCTTCGATCCGGGCCGCGACCTCGGCCGGGCGCTCCTGCGGATATTGGCTGCACAGCTGCTGGGCTTCGTCCTGAGTGGTGACGCGCTCCAGCGTCGCCGGCCCCTTCGAACGGAAATCCTGCTTCAGCAAAGCGAGCGCGGCCTGCCGGTAATCGGGCTCGGCTGCGACAGTTGCGCAGCCGGCGGCAGCGGCGCCCAGCACGACGATCAGCGTGGTATTCAGTGGTGTCATGCCGGTCTCCTATCGTTTCAGTGCCGGGCCGGCGTACACGCCGCCGTTCGCGTTTTTGGCAAGGAACATCGTGATGGCGGTGATCGCCTCCGATGCGTACATCGGCTCGGGGAAACGCTGCTGGCGGAAACAGTCGTTCAGGCGGTGCTGCATGGTGCGTACCTCGCCCTGGGAAACGCGATAGGCCGGCCACGTGGTGTAGGCAGCCTGCGCGTTGGCTTTCTCCAGGATGTTCGGCAACTCCTGCAGGCGGATGCGCTGGCCGGAGGTGGAATGGCAGGTGGCGCAAGCGAAGTCGTGTGCGCCCCCACGGTAGAAGAACAGCTGCTTGCCCGTCTCGTACGCCTGCTTTTCCTTCGGATGCCGGGTCGACACCGCCATCGTGGCGCCACGCGACTCGGCCGTGATGTAGGCGACGAGCGCTTCGATATCCGACTTCTTGCCGGACGCGCCGAAATGCTGCTTGGTGGCCTCGGCTTTACTAAGTCCCTGCAGGGTCATGCGGCAATGCAGTAAACGTTGTTCGAGATCCATGACCTTGTCGACGTCCTGGAAGTAGCGCGGCAGTTCGGCATACGCGCCCTTGAGCACGCCCGGCCCCTTACCGAAGTCGCATCGCTCGAGTGAAGCATTCTTCGGACCCGCTTTCTTCTTCCACAATTCCTCACCGCTCATTTCCCACAGCTCGGCGGGGTTGCCGTCGGCCAGCATCTGGCGGTATTTGGCGATCTCGTCGGTTGCCGACGATTGCGCCAGCGCCGCGGCGCATATGGCCAGCAGCGACACTGCGACGAAACCGGAACGCATCCTGGTCATGGCTGTCTCCTTTGAATATATCTGCGCGGTCTGGCGCCGCGCATGTCTGCGCCGCGGTCCGGGCGCCTCGTGTTTCAGCTGATGGTGCCTTCGTCGGTCCGGGTGTCGCCCGCGGTGTCGGTCCAGGTCACGCTGACCTTGTCGCCCTTGGCGGCGCCCTTGAATTTGAACGCCAGGAACGGGTCCTTCGATACCGAGGGACCGAAGTTCGCGTCGAGCACGACCTTGTCCTTGACTTTCGCTACGAGCGTCTTGATGTAATGGGCCGGAATCACTTTGCCGGACGCGTCCTTGCGCTGTCCGGTTTCCATGTCGTGCCGCATCAGGACCTTCACCTCGACCGTGTCGCCGGAAAGGGTGGCGCGGATACGCATTGGGTCTGCCATGTTATTTCCTTTTAATAAGCTTGATTGATCAGCCGCCGCAACCGCCGAGCGTAACCTTGATTTCCTTGGTGGCGAGCAGCCACTTGCCGTCGGCGCGCACCAGCGCGTGCACGTTCGAGGTCCCGCCCATCTTTACCCGGGTGGTCACGGCCGCCTCGGTGCCCGCCGGGATGTTGAAGCTGGCCGACATGGTGCTCGGATTCTTTTCCACCAGCACGGCCATGAAGTCGGTGTTCGGCGCCTTACTGGCGATCGATACCGGCACCACGGCGCCATTCTCGGCGATGTCCGGCCCGGTGATCGACACATCGGTGCTGACAGTGAACTTGTCGCCACCCAGCTCCTTGACCGCCGCCTCGAGGCTCTTGGCGTCAAAAACCTTCTGGCTCCATTCGGCCGCAAACACGTCAGCCGGTTTCAGCACACCCGCGGCGAACGCGGCCCCCAGGATCGCGCTGATGCGCATGACATTGCGTCGCTGTTGATTCATAACATCCTCCATTTGTTGTAAACGCCAGCCGCCGGAGCGGCATGCATGCTCACTTCACCTGCGCCATGTACTTGTCGAGGCGATCCTTGCTCATGACGAAGGACTTCGACAGGGCGTCCGCACCCTTCTTCGCGTCCGCCAGGTTGACCGGCTTGCCGACCTGGATCACCCCTGCCATGGCCATCATCTTGTGTGGCTCGCACACGTAGACGTAGACCCCTTCCTGGTCGAGCTTGACCGAGATTTCCTCGTCCGGTTTGCCTTTCCACGCGGCGGCGCCAGGCGGGGTAACAACCGAGGCGCTGTTGTGCGACACATCCACCTTGATGAACCTGACCGTGTCGCCCTTGGCGACCTTCAGGAAGCCCGGCTCGAAGACCATGGTGCCGTCTTTGCCGGTATTGAGCATCTTGACCTGGTGGTCGGCGGCCATTGCGCCTGCGCAGGCGAGCGATAGGAGGAGTCCGGTTACGACATGTTTCATATTGCTACATCTCCGTTAAGTATTGTTAACGGTACGGCTTGCCGCCGTACCGGTTTATTGCGGTGCCAGGATCCAGCCCACCAGCACCTTCAGGTCTTCCTCCTTCACGTGAGCCTGGGGAGGCATCGGTACCGGCCCCCAGGCGCCACTGCTGCCCTTCCTGATCCTTTCGGCGAGCAGCGCGGGCGCAGCGGCATCGTCCTTGTACTTGGCGCGCACCGCGGCGAAGCTCGGGCCCATGACCTTGTTGTCGATGCCATGGCAAGCCAGGCAGGCGTTCGCCTGCAGCAGGGCGGTCGGCACGGAGGCGGCCGCGGCCTTGGCCGGTGCCGCCGGCGCTGTCACTGCTGCCGGCACCGCAGCTGCACTGGCTGCAGCGCGGGTGGCTGACGCGGGACGGGTGGTATCGACGCCGCGGGTGGCGCCGAAGCCGCGGGTCTGCAAGGCCAGGTTGCCGTGGGCATTGCGCGCCGCTTCGGGCAGAGCCGAACGGGGCGCCGGATCGACCGGGCAGTTCTTCATGCAGGCCACGCTGCGCACGTCGGGCTTGCCCTTGACATCCCACATCCCGTGCTTCGTCACCATGCCATTGCGGTTAGGTATGCGCGCCTGGGCCTGCGCCATCGTTTTATCGGACAGCACGAAGTCCTCGGGAATGATCTCGCCCATGTTCAGCATGTAGGCGGTCACCGCGTAGACTTCGTCGGTGGTGAGCGACTTCGGAGCGGTCCACGGCATTGCGCGGTTGATGTAGTCCCAGAGCGTCGAGACGGTGGCGACTTTCATCAGGGTGGTTTTCTGCGGCTGGCGACCGTTGGCGAGCGCGGCAACCCGGCCGGTCTTGACGTCTTCGGCCGTCGTGCCGCCGACCAGCGGCGTGAATACCTCGTTCGACTCGCCGAAGGTGCCGTGGCAAGACGCACATTTACCTTCCCACACGACCTGGCCGGCCGCCACGGTGCCGGAACCTTTCGGCAAGCCCTTAAAATCGGCCCGCACGTCGATATCCCATGCCGCGACTTCACTGGGCGTCGCTGGGCGCCCAGGCAAGGCCTGGGGGCCGGCGAACACGGCCGCTGTCGCGACCGCCAGCAGCGCACCCGCCGCGAGCTCAATAGACCTGGACATTCGACACCTCCCCCGATTGCTCCACTTGCCAGGACTGGATCGCATTGTTGTGATAGATCGAGCGCGTGCCGCGCACCGCGCGCAACTCGTTGATCTTTGGCTGGACGTAGCCGGTATCGTCGATTGCCCGCGATTGCAGGATGGTCGGCGCGCCGTTCCATTCCCAGTCGATGTTGAAGCGGGTCAGGCATTTGTCCAGCACCGGTGTTTCCAGCCGTGCCGTGCGCCAGTTGCGTCCGCCGTCGACCGAGACGTCGACCCGCTTGACCTTGCCCCGTCCGGACCAGGCCAGACCGGTAATGTTGTAGAAGCCGGTGTCCAGCAGGCGCTGGCCGGCCGACGGCGTGGTGATCACCGATTTGCACTCCTGGATCGAGGTGTACTGGCGGTAACTGCCGTCGGGCATGGCGTCCATGTAATGGATCGCCTCGTCCTTCGTCGCGTAGGGCTGGTCGCCAACCTCGATCCGGCGCAGCCACTTGACCCAGGAAACGCCCTGGATGCCGGGCACGACCAAGCGCAGCGGGTAGCCGTTCTCCGGACGCAGCATTTCGCCGTTCATGGCCCAGGCGACGATGACGTCGTCGAGCGCCCTGTCGATGGGGATTGTGCGCGTCATCGACGAACCGTCCGCGCCTTCGGCCAGCACGACCTTGGCCTTGCGCTTGTCGTAGCCGCAGTCTTCCAGCAGCACCGACAGCGGCACGCCGGTGAACTCGCTGCAACTGAGCATGCCGTGCGAATACTGCACCGACGGGACGGCCACGTTGCCCCACTCCATGGCGGTATTCGCCCCGCATTCGATGAAATGCATGCGCGACACCGAGGGCATGCGCATCAGGTCATCCATCGTATAGACCTTCGCCTGCCTGACCAGTCCATTGATCATGAAGCGATGCTTGCTCGGATCGATGTCGTGCCATCCCTGGTGGTGGCGTTCGAAGTGCAGGCCGGAGGGCGTAATGATGCCAAACAGGCCCTGCAATGGAGTAAAAGCCACGGAAGCCGCCGAGACGCGGGTCAGCCCGGGAGATTCTCGACGTTGCAGGTTGGCCTCGAACTGGGACGGCATCCCGTAGGGCGCCGAGGCGACCGGCTTGCCAAGCGTGCGCGCATGTTCGGGCAGCGTCAGGATGTTCGGATCGCCCTCGCCTGCCTGGGCCAGGACTCCACCACTTGCCATTGCCGCACTGGCTGCGAGAAAGCTGCGGCGCAGAAATCCACGTCGCTCCTCGTTTAGGCCGTGCGCGCTGATGTCATTGATTAGAGAGTGCTCGACAAAATTTTCTGGCGCCTTCACTACACGGCCGAACTTGCGAATCGGGTTACCCATCTACTCCATCCTTACGATGAACAATAAAATTACCGCATGATCATATGCCTATATGAGCATATGATCATATGGTCATATAGAAGCTGAGCGTCTTCTACTTCGTCTTACCCGACAACTTATTAGCTTCCTGTCATGAAATTTTCGAGCGCTGCCTGGTCTATCTGGCGGCTTTTCTTCACCTTTTCTGCCATGTGATTGCACACGGTGCGGCACAAGGCGATGGTGTTCTGGTCTTCGATTCGGTAGTACACCTGCGCGCCGTCCTTGCGGCGCCCCAGGATGCGGGCACGGTATAGCATGTTCAGCTGGCGCGAGACGTTTGCCTGGGTTGCCCCAAGTTGCGTCACGATTGCCCCAACCGAACGCTCGCCATTACACAGGGCGTGGAGGATCTTCAAGCGTGTTGGTTCTGAGAGCAGGCTAAAGTAGTTCGAGACTTCTTCGAATACTTCTGCCATCTCCTCCTTGTCGAGATCCACATCCATCGATTCAGTGCGCTGTGAAGTTATAAGCTTATGTGTTTATAAGCATATAACCATTAAGATCGATGTACAGCAAGATATTTCGATGCTGCAAAGCGGCATGCAGTGGCTTGTCGTGGTCCAAGCCACTATCGCTAACACAAGAGGCTTAGAATTCTCCGTTCGCAGCGCGATCAAGCATCTTCAGCATAGTTGCACGCACCTGCGTGACTCTCGTACGGAGATCGGGTGGCATAGGCCTCCCCAGTTTGATCAGGATGTCCATGTTCATCGCGTAGATCCAGAGGCCGTCGTGCTGCTCTACAACGGAAATCCGGCAGGGAAGGAACGCTGCCATCGCCGGACTGAAGTCGACAATCGCACGTGCAGTATCAGGATCGCAGTACGAGTAGATTTTCAGGAACCTCTGCGCCCGCCCGGAGCGCAGCGCCAGTTCGTTTGAAAGAAACAATTCGCCGACTGGTCGGAGGTTGTCTTCTGCTGCGACACTGGTGAACGCTTCTTCGATCTCCTGGATCGACACGCCAGGAGCGACCTTGCGCGACCAGGTGGCTGCCACAGCGGCATCGCCGCCGGCGTGTACCCACTTGCCAAACACCGTGGCAGCTTCGTGTCCGGCGCCCGGCTCGGTGCGCGCAAGGACGCCCAGGGTATTGCAGCCCGAAATCGTAGCTGCAAACGAAATGACGAGAGTGATTTGGCGAATGGAGGGATGCATGAGTTTGCTTCAGCCGGGAATCGTGCCAGCAGCATATTCTTCAGGCAATTCCTGCGCAAGTAAACCATGCGTACCTCTCATGGCTCGATCCGGGAACGCGACCTTTCCGAACATCGAAACAGGCCTACGTAAGCGCGGCCGTCGCACCTGAACCGGTGCAACGATCGCTTGCACTCATCATCAGCAACGACATTGAAACTGGGCCGCGCACTGGCAAAGGCGGAGAGGGAATAGGATCACGATTGACTTTAGACGCCCAGCAAGACCGTTCGACATTCCGCCAACAGATGAGCGAGCATGCAAGCGAAAGGAGTGCCTGAGAGACTTCTCCCCGTCGTTCATGCGATGAGCAGATGCAAATCGTGGACCTGCACATCTGAGAGCTGGGCTACCAGAGGCAGTCCAAGTTCGTACACCAGCAAATGATGTTTGCAGCCGAGTTTTCCACGATCAGTTAGGTACCGGCCGATATGCTCGCCACTAGCCGATACAGGCACACTAGCAGCGTCGACGCTCGCTTGACCTAAAAAAAATTTGGTCATACTCGCGGAGACGTCGTAAAACTGGTTTATGGACGCTGACAAACGCCTGCTTGCATCATTCGCGAAGGCAACGCCAGCACGTCATGTCGGTACCGCAGCCGAGCTCCCGCGGCAGGTATTCCCAAGGTATTCCGGTCGTTAGGCTGGAAAGGATGCCGGTCAGGGTTGCGCGATCGTCGACACGTGTTTCTATCAAACAGGGCGATGACGATGATCGCGCCCAGGTCGTCCATCATCAACCAACGCCGTCAGGAAGATGTTCAGCGATGCCGGCACCTGCCGAGCAAAGCCCATACGCCAAGCGCAAACGTGATGTCGGTTGCCATTGGCACGCCAACGCCTGCCTGAGTTGGCGTGCTGCGTTCATGCCAAAGTGGAGCAAGGGCGGCACTGCGATACCGCTAGCCGCAGCCAACATCGGTAGCCGGGCATTGCTCGTGTCGGACAATTCACCGCTCTACGGTACGCGTTCACGTTCCAGACCGATGAGCAGGAAGAACACCTGCCATGAAGCCGTCGTTGACCCAATGCTCGAGGTTCAGTCCCGCGACAACCCGGCCCCAAAGCCGAGGTAACTAGCATCAGAGGAGAAGTTTGCAATTGATAGGCAGACAAGCGTGCAGACAATATGCACGATGCAGCCAACCTTGCTGGATTCAATGAATTGCTTGAGGTATCGGAGAGACCGCGTTCGACGCGAATCATGCTGCCTCCCAGAGGGCAGGATGAAAGGGGCAAAGCAGCGGGCAAGAAGAAGGATTTGCTTGATGGACGCGAAAAAGCCGCGTGACGGCCCGGCCACCGCGCGTCCTGTCGTACCCCTACAATATCAGCACCCAGCAAACATTACAGATGGACGTCGTGGTGCAGCACGCTGTTGGCAACGGCCACGGCTGAAGATTACCAAGCATGACAGGAGCGGACAACGCCCGTACTCAGCCGACCCCTGACGTCCCTGGACGGCAGCTTCCACCCGAAACGAACCTTCACAAGCAGAGTGTCAAGGCTAATGACCGACGAGCACATCATGGCCGTCATGCTTGTCGTGGACACCGAATTTGTCGACCAAGGTGGCACTTGCTTCGTTGAGGCCTTCCACTTCTACTTGCGTGCCAAGCCTGGGACCTGTCAGAAATTCTGTGTGCGGGGCCAGAATTCTTAGTTAGATAATTGCGTTCGTGAAGCGCTCGCCGAACATGATGGCGAACTGGTTTGCAGCCTGCTTCCAGGTACGCTGCGGCATCTTCCAATCTTTCTCGATATTACGCAAGGCCAGGAACAATAATTTGGTCGCAGCCTCGTCGCTCGGGAAGTGGCCGCGGTTCTTGACGATCTTTCGTAGGCGCATATGCAGGCTTTCAATGGCGTTGGTCGTGTAGATGATCGTGCGCACTTCCGGCGGGTAGGCGAAGAAGGGAATGACCTGCTGCCATTGGCGCCTCCACATCGCGGCCACTGTCGGAAACCTGGTGCCCCACGGGCCAGCCGCAAACGCATCGAGCGCCGCTTCAGCCAGGTCGGCATTGGCGGAGTGGTAGATTGGCTTGAGAGCTGCCGCCAGCTCCTTACGGTCCTTCCAGGCCGCCAGCGTGGTCGAGTTGCGGATCAGGTGCACGATGCATGTCTGGATCTGCGCTTGCGGATAAACCGCCTCAATCGCTTCAGGGAAACCGCGCAGCCCATCAACGACGGCAATCAGGATGTCGTCCAGGCCGCGGTTCCTGAGTTCGTTGAAAACCTTCAGCCAGAATTTGGCGCCTTCAGTTTGTTCGATCCACAGTCCCAGCACCTCCTTGCGGCCATCGGCACGAATGCCTAAGGCCAGATAAACGGCCTTGTTCTTGACAGTGCCTTCGTCCCGGATCTTCAGACGCAACGCGTCGAAATACACGATCGGGTACATCGCTTCGAGCGGCCGCTGCTGCCATTGCGTGACCTCTTCGAGGACCTCGTCGGTGATGGTCGAAATCAGGTCTGGCGAGACCTCAGTGCCGTACAACTCCAGCAGGTGCGCCTGGATCTCGCGCACGCTCATCCCGCGCGCGTACATGCTGATGACGTGATCGTCGAAACCCGACATCCGGCGCTGATGCTTGGCCACCAGCTTGGGCTCAAAGCTCGACAGGCGATCGCGCGGGATATCCAGATTCAGCTCGCCAACAGGCGTCAGCACCTTCTTCGGGCTGCTGCCGTTGCGGTGGTTTTTGCTGCCTTCTTCTTCGTTGGCCAGATGGTGATTCAACTCGGCCGACAGCATGCGCTCAGCCAGCATCTTCTTAAGCTGCCCGGCCAAGCCAGACTCGCCAAGGATCGACTCGGCGTCCTTGTTCTCAACCTGGGCTAGCAACTGGTCGATCAGTTCGACTGGGAATGGGTACGCTGCTTTCTGTTTTTTGGGCTTTTTGGTGGTCATTACGTCGGTCATGGAACAGTCCTTTCGGCATTATTTCATGACCCCGCTCCACACAGAAATTCTGACAGGTCCTTGATGACCGACTGACCGATCATCGCGCAACCAGCCATACCTCCGATGAAACCGGTCGCAATGTTTGCGACGCCTTGACCTACGCATTCCCGGTTCTTATCGCTCTTGGTGTCGGTAAGGTCGTCGACGATCGTAGCCGTCATCAGCGACTCGAGCAGGCCTACCACCATTAAGGTTGCCGAGTATGGGAGGATGATTTGAAGGGTCTCGAGATTGAGCGGCACGTTCGGGATTAGGAAAGACGGCAGGTTGTCCGGGAGCTGTCCCATGTCGCCCACGGTACGTATATCCAGGCCTAGTGCGATCGAGGCACCTGTCAGAACTACAATTGCAACTAGTGGGGACGGGATTGTGCGCGTCACATACGGCAAGCCATAGATGATGGCAAGACCAGCGGCGGTGACGGCGTATACGTGCCAGGAAACATTCGTCAGCTCTGGCAACTGGGCCAAGAAGATCAGGATGGCAAGTGCATTCACGAAGCCGGTGATCACCGAGCGTGACACGAAACGCATTAGCCGACCAAGCTTGATCCATCCGGCAGCGATTTGAAGAGCACCGGCAAGGATCGTCGCTGCGAGTAAGTAGTCTAGGCCATGGGTTTTAACCAGGGAAACCATGATGAGCGCCATTGCGCCGGTAGCGGCCGAAATCATTCCGGGACGGCCACCGAAGAAGGCGATCAGGGTCGCGATGGAGAATGAAGCATACAGGCCGACCTTCGGATCAACGCCAGCAATGATGGAAAAAGCAATGGCTTCTGGAATGAGTGCAAGTGCGACAACGAGACCTGCAAGCAGGTCATTACGAACGTTTGAAAACCAATCCTGGCGAATTGTTTGTAGAGACATAGATTTACCTTCTCAGGCGTATATCGCCGAGTACAGATGAATGAGCAACGCTGCGCGAATACGTACGCACAGCAGATCTGAAACAAGCATTGAGAGCCCGCTGCCGCAGAAAGCGGCATCGGTCTACCTGTCGATGAGAAGGTGTCTTACGGAGGAGTAACGGAGCAGAAATAACCGCGTGGCAAACCTACGCCTGGGTAGGAGGGCTCATCACGACCGAGACATGTACAAGCGCACTCAGCGGCGTACTTCCGGCGCGAAATGGTGTCGGATGTTCGGAAGGGATCGGTCATAGTGCGCCATTCTGCATTGCAGCATAGATACAGTCAAGGAGAGCTTACTGTTCGCTTTAGCCCTACCCTGAGTAAAAACGCAAATCGACGCTGCAGTAGAAAGGAATATGCCGAAGCGAGTACCCGCACGAAGCTGTGCCCGGCAGCGACGTATTCAAGCTGGCATGTTCTTGCCCCGCTTTTCCCGGACACAGCCTGATGCCTATTTAGCGTCAGTTTCCAGAGCCTGACGGCGTCGCTCTTTCCTAAACATGCGCGGCGATTTGTAGCCGAGCGCCGAATGCGGATGCACCTCGTTGAAGTGCTTGAAGGCGTCGGGCAACTGGGCAAGCACGACAGCGCCGCTACTGCGGTCCATGCAACCGACGTAATCGCGTTTGAACGTGTTCACGAAGCTCTCTGCCATGCCGTTCGACTGCGGGCTGTTCACTGGGGTATGCACTGGCTTGATGCCCAGCTCATGGGCCAGGGCATGCGTTTCGATGGCCCGGAAAGCTCCGCCATTGTCACTCAAGAATTCAACAGTAATCGCGCGCTCGTCCGTGCTGCCAAAACGCGTTTCCACAGCCTCGATCATCATGTCCCGCACCGGTTCACCAGGCAATCCTCGGCCGACCCAGGCACGCCAGGCGATGATCTCGCGGTCGCAGCAGTCCTTCATGAAAACACCAGTCACGACTTCGCCGTTGTCGCAGGCGATCTCGAAGCCGTCCGAGCACCAGCGCTGGTTCGATTCCTCGACCATCACTTTGCCATCGTGAGCACGGCCGCTATCACTACGCCTAGGCGATTTGGGCAGCAGCAAACCCTGCTGCTTCATCACACGGTACATGCGCTTGTGGTTCACGGGGCGCAGGCCCATCAGGCTGCGCGTGCGGTTCACCAGGGCGCCGGCACGACGATAGCCGTAAGTCGGCAGTGCCGTGATCTCGGCGCGTACGGCGTCGGCAATCATCGCGTCAGCTACTGGATCAAGCTTGGCGACGGTGCGCTTGTCGACCCAGTCTGCAGGTCGGGCAAGCAGGTCAGTCACGTGCGAGCGCGCTACACCAAGGACAACGCAGACAGGCTTCACTGCCCGTCCTTGTCCAATAAGGGTGAGCGCGCAATCCACTTTTTTTCGCGAGCCAGCTCGACCGCTTCACGCAGGATCTCCGCCTCCATCGTCTTTTTGCCCAGCATGCGCTGCAGTTGCGCGATCTGGGCGCGTGCCGCTGCCAATTCGCTCGCCGGCACGACCGATTCACCTGATTGCACCGCGACCAGGGCGCCTTCCCGCTCGAGCTTGCGCCAGTTGAACAGCTGGCTGGCACTGATGCCGTGCTTGCGGGCCACCAGCGACACGCTCATGCCCGGCTCGTACGTTTCCTTGACCAGCGCAGCCTTTTCCTGCACTGACCAGCGGCGGCGTCGCTCTTCCGACACCGTCACGACTTCGATGGTTTGCTTGTTACTAGTCATATTCACAGTCTTATTCCTATCCGTAAGGATACAACATCGACTGTGTCTGGTGAATCAAGGGGCTATCTCAGGCAAGAACGGTTCTGGCCGCGGTCATACTGCTGATCACTTACCCGAGCACAAGGTCTCTCTAGTGGCCAGGTCGGAAAAAGTGGGCTCGCCTCGCACGGGTTTTTCTCGCCAATGTCACGCTGCTATCAACGACCGCCTATCCAAGGCAATTGGTTACGAGTGCCGCCTCACTCCCTTCCTGCAGACTTGCGCAGATACTGAATTCGTACGCGTTGCGCTCTACGGGCTCCCGCTCAAGCCTTCCTATCGAAGGCCGAAAGAAAGCAATCAAGCTGGATCGTAGCTGCAAGGTCCACTGGCAGTCCCCGCCCTGACCCGTCTAGCTTTCAAGCGACGATGCCAGATGCCAGCGCAGTTGTTCTCGACTCCCGCACTGCCTTTCGTAGATGACTCGATATCAACATGGACTACGTCGGCAACAAGGAACGTTACTGTCGTGGATCACAATTCTCCATACGAGTGCAGGCCCGACAGAAACATGTTCACGCCGATGAAGGCGAAGGTCGTCACCAGCAGGCCCACCACCGACCACCAAGCTGCGGCGCGGCCGCGCAGCCCGTTCATCAGGCGCAGGTGCAGCCAGGCCGCGTAGTTGAGCCAGACGATCAGGGCCCAGGTTTCCTTCGGGTCCCAGGACCAGTAGCCGCCCCAGGCCTCCGCCGCCCACAGCGCGCCCAGGATAGTGGCGACGGTGAAGAAAGCGAAGCCGACCGAGATCGACTTGTACATCACGTCGTCCAGCACTTCCAGGCTGGGGAGGCGGTCGGCCAGGATGCCGTGGGATTTCAGCAGGTATGCACAGCCGACCATCGCGGCCAGTGCGAAGGTGCCGTAGCCGATGAAGTTGGCCGGCACGTGGATCTTCATCCACCAGCTCTGCAGCGCCGGCGCCAGGGGCTGGATTTGGGCGGCATCGCGCGACACCGTGTACCAGAGTAGGAAGACGACCGCCGCCGCGATGATCAATAGGACGAAGGCGCCCAACTGGAGCGTGGCGTAACGCTCCTCGTAATACAGGTGGAACAGCGCGGTGATCAGCGCGAATAGGATGAACACTTCGTACAGATTCGACACCGGAATGTGGCCGACGTCCGCACCCATCAGGTAGGACTCGAACCAGCGCACCGCCATGCCGGTGAAACCCAGGACCACGGCGGCCCAGCACAGGCGGGAGCCGAGCGCACTGCTGGCGTGCGAGCGTGCCAGCATGCCGATCCAGTAGAACACGGTCGAGAACACGAACAGCACGCTCATCCAGAGGATCGCCGACTGGCTCGACAGCATGTATTTCAGGAAGAAATTCTGTTCCGCCGCCGCCAAGGAACCGTCATAGAGCGACACAGCCCACAAGGACAGCAGCGCGCAGAAAGGGAGCAGCCAGCGCACCGGCTTCCAGTGCCAGCCGAGGGCCGCCAGCGTCGGTGCGGTCAGCAGCAGGATCGCACGCTCATAGCCATCCATGAAAGCCGCATACCGGTTCAGAGCGAACAGCGCGGCGGCCAGCAGGCCGGCGCCAAACATCCAGTCAAAGCCCGTCAGACGACGAAAATAGCCGGGTGCCACCTTGTAGGCAGCGCCCGGATTCGGTTGGGATGCTTCCATGCTTGTCTCCATCAATCATTTTTATAATTGCGCCTTGTTGGCGCACACTAGCGAGTGCTTTCGAATGTCGGCCTTCCTGCGCAGGGACTTCGTCGCCACCAAAAGCGCGACAATTCGCGCGACTCAGCAGAGACCGGCAAGACCACCGATGGCGATTACACGGCTTTTCTCGCGACCAGGCCGATGAGTGCCGAGCGCCCTGCGTGTTGC
Organism: Telluria sp. RT2P19; assembly: GCF_059685725.1. Lineage (NCBI taxonomy): Bacteria > Pseudomonadati > Pseudomonadota > Betaproteobacteria > Burkholderiales > Oxalobacteraceae > Telluria > Telluria sp. RT2P19. Next base: position 85,276 of record NZ_JCASIL010000009.1, on the reverse strand, counting down.
GTTCCTTCGTCAAGATTTGCCTCGTATTCGCGCAGCTCGACAATGTCTAGCGCGCCGAGTCCCGTGCGGAGCATTTCCTCGGTATAAAGATTCTCCAACACCCCAGGACCGCCTGTCTTGTACACGAGCTGCTTGGGCGTATATCCATGCAAAATCAGGATGCCGCCCGGCTTCAGCGTGGCGATGATGTTTGCGAACAGGCGAGCCCGCAGTGCCGGGTCGGCAAACTGAACGAAGATCGCAGCGACCATGTCGTAATATGCCGGCTTCCAGCTCCAGGCATCGCAATCGGCAATGTGGAAGTCCACCGCCACCTGCGCATCGCTGGCAAGCAGCCTTGCCTTGCCGACGGCCACTGACGAGACATCGAAGGCGTCCACGCTCAGGCCCTGGCGGGCGAGCCAGACGCTGTTACGCCCCTCCCCGTCCGCGACCGCCAGCGCCCGCATCCCCGGCCGGAGCAGGTGCCGCTGGCTGGCCAGGTAGTCGTTGGGCGCGGTCCCGAAGAGAAATCCAGGTGTGGCGTAACGCTGGTCCCACAGGCTTGCTGCCATTGCCGCAGAATCGTCCGTCATTGCAATCCTTGTCATCCGACAGGCTCGCCGCAGTCTGCCTGTCATGTATTGTTCATTATCCGGGAGGCGCAGCGCTCAATCGGCCGTGAGGGGCGAGCGCTGCATGCGTCAGACGCTATGCGGCAAACCCAGGTTCTGGTTCGCCGGCACGGCGACGTCGATCCGTTTCGGTTTTGGCAGGTTCAACTCGCCCATCAACTGGACGAACTCGTCGCGGCTGCGGTTGGACAGCCGCGCGTTGTGCTGCTTCTCCCAACCGATCGTCGATACCACCTGCCCCTTGTAGTCGTGTCCCGGCCACATCAACATGTCGTCTGGAAGCGAAAACAGCTTTTTCGTCACGCTGTCGAACAAGGCGTCGGCGCTGCCGCTCTGGAAATCGGTTCGGCCGCACCCGTTGATCAAAAGGGTGTCGCCGGTGAACACGTTGTTGCGCCACACATAGCTCATGCTTCCTCCGGTATGGCCGGGTGTATGCAAGACCAGGATTTCTTCGCTGCCGAAGCGAAGCACATCGCCGTCATTCAACTGGATGTCGGCAGGCGGGATACCGCAGCCGCTCGGGACCGCCGCCTTTGCGCCGGTCAGCTCGCGCAGTTTGCCGGCCGACGTGACGTGATCCGCGTGGGCATGCGTTTCGAGGACGTAAGCCAGCTTCAGGTTGAGGCGCCGCAGGTGCGCCAGGTCGCGCTCCCAGTGCTCGTCGACAGGGTCGATCAACACTGCCTCGGCGCCAGCCTGGGTCGCGAGAATATAGGTAAAGGTCGAAGACTCGGGGTCAAACAGCTGAATTGGCCTGAGATTCATGGCAGTTCTCCTTGAATAGGATGAGCGCCGCATGGGCGGCTAGAATTATCGGTACAGCACCTTGGCGATCATGCCCACCGCGACGAGTGCCGACACAGCGGCAAAACCGATCTGCAACTGCGGACCGGCGAGCCGGTCCGATACAATGCGGCCGCCCAGCATGCCAGCCAGCGCCCCTGCGGCAAACGGCAGGGCCACCGCCCAAGTCATCGAGCCGGCAAACGCACTTGATGCTACGCCAGTCACCGACACCAGGGCGATCACCGCCAGCGAAGTCGCCACGGTCGATTGCATATCCAGATTGGTATACCGCTGCAGCGCAGGCACCATCACGAAGCCGCCGCCAACACCGAGCAGGCCGGACAGCAAGCCCGCGACCGTGCCGGACAGGGCGAGCGAACGCGCGCAACGCGCAGTCCAGACAAAGCGGCCTGTGCCGCTGTCACGCATACATGGCTGCTCGAGGTCGTCGGCACTGTCCTGGCGGACGGCCTGCTTACTGGTGGCACGCCGGAATGTCTTAAACGCCACAAACAACAGGACCAGTGCGAACAGTACGCTGAGCCAGCGATTGTCGATACGGTGCGCAAGCCACAAGCCGACTGGCGACAATAGCATCCCTGTCGCCGAGATCAGGACGGCGGCCCGGTAGCGTACGATCCCGGCTTTTAAACCCAGGATGGCGCCGAGGGCCGCAGCCATGCCGACCGCCAGCAGGCCAATCGGACCGGCCTGGGCAACCCCCATCTGCATGCCAAAGACGAGCAGCGGCACCGCGAGAATGCCGCCGCCGGCACCAGTGAGCGCAAGCACCACGCCAACCACTAGACCAAGCCCCAGACTGATCAGCATGACGTTGCCCTCACCGTGGCGTTGCGGTTACGCACGCTGCTTGCTTGGGGCAGCTGGCAGGCGCTCCAGCAGCTCGAAGATCGCCATCCCGGCCAGCAGTGCGCCGGTAAAGATGAGCGGCTTCTCACCACCGCCGACCAGCGACACCAGCGCCGGCCCCGGGCAATAGCCCGCCAGGCCCCAGCCCACCCCAAAGGTCAGGCCGCCGAAGACCAGGCGCCGGTCGATCTGCGTGGCGGTTGGCAAGCGCATGGCATCGCCGAGCAGCGACTTTTGGCGTCCGGCGGCAAAATGGAAGGCGATCAGGCCGACTGCAATCGCTCCGCCCATGACGAATGCCAGCGAAGGATCCCAATTGCCGGCCAGGTCGAGGAAGTTCAGGACTTTCGCCGGGTCGGCCATGCCCGACACAAGCAGACCGATACCGAAGACAAGCCCGACGATCAATGCCATTACGATTTGCATGAAAAATTCTCCTTAAACCATTAGGTGACGCACGACATACACGGTGACAAATCCGGCCAGCATGAAGCTCGCCGTGGCGACCAGGGAACGCGGTGAACGCCGCGACAGGCCGCATACGCCGTGGCCGCTTGTGCACCCTGCCCCATAGCGCGTGCCTAGGCCGACCAGCAATCCGGCGACGACCAGCGTTCCGGTGCCGGCGTCGATGCGGGCCTCCGGCAGGGCGGCAAACATCCCGTACACCAAAGGTGCACCGAGCAGTCCCCCAAGAAACGCGACACGCCAGGCGATGTCGCCCCGAAGTGGTCGCAGCAAGCCGCCGAGCACGCCGCTGATGCCAGCAATCCGCCCGTTGAACAGTACAAACAGTGCGGCCGATAGACCGATCAGCAAGCCGCCGAACAGCGACGCCCACGGCGTGAACTCGCTCCAGTTGATGGTCATGATTTACTCTCCTTAAGCGTTTTACAGTACAGCTCGTACAGAACTTCCATCACTGCCATCGCGTCCTTGCTCGCGATGGTGTAATAGATCTGCTTGCCCTCCCGGCGTGTATTGACCAGCTGCTCATCACGCAGCACGCCAAGCTGTTGCGAGAGCGTCGGTTGGCGAATGCCGGTCAAGGCTTCGAGCTCGCTGACACAGAACTCCCCTTGGGTCATCTGGCAAAGCAGCAGCAGGCGGTCGGGATTGCCCAGCGCCTTCAACAGGCCGCAAGCCTGCTCCGCGGCGTGGCGCATCGATTCGATATCGATGCCGTCGGCAGGACACAGCCCTTTTTCTTCATCCGTTGTCAGCATCCTACTCACCATTCAAAATACATTTTCATAGTATATCGTGTCTCGAACTATTTTCAAGTATATTGTCACTTGTGTCGGCGATCGGCGACATTGTGTGTGCGTGCCGGATCGGGAGTCAGGCGTATGCTTAGAAATGTCACCTGAATTGCTGCAGGCGAGGAATTGTTAACACGACAACTTTTGACCTTCCTTGATCCGCATGGCCGGGCAGCGGCGCTCCTTCTGGCGGCTGTCAGCTCGTAAGCACAGTTGGTCAGACGGAAAAATCAACCATCCAGGAGATCCCATGAAATTCAAGCAGCTCAGCCCGGACCTCGCGGTCTCGCAACAGGTTCAACTTGAGGACATCCCCGCCTTGGCACAAGACGGTTTTCGTTCAATAATCTGCAACCGGCCGGATGGCGAAGGACCAGACCAGCCTGCGTTCAGCCAGATCGAGCAGGAGGCTGCACGGTTCGGCATGGAAGCAAGGTATCTTCCTGCGGCACCTGACAATGTCACCGACACCCATGCGGCCGCGTTCAAGCTACTGATGGCCGAATTGCCAAAGCCGGTACTCGGCTATTGCCGCACCGGGCGGCGCTCGACGTCGATGTGGGCGCTTTCTCGTGCAGGGGAGGAATCACCCGCCAAGTTGCTGGAGGCGGCCTCGCAGGCCGGCTACGATCTCGGCGCACTCGCGCCACGCCTTGAAAAAAAATAACCCGGAGGTAGACATGTCCGCATCACATGAGGTGCTCATCGTCGGCGGCGGCGCGGCCGGTATCGCAGTGGCGGCCAGTCTGCAAGCGCGGCTGCCCGGCATCGACATCGCCATCATCGAACCTGCCACCACCCACTTTTACCAGCCTGGCTGGACCATGGTCGGGGCTGGGATTTTCAAGGCCGGCGATACCGCGCACGACATGGCTTCGGTCATGCCGCGCGGAGTTCGCTGGATCAAGGCCGCGGCTGCCGAGTTCGCACCGGAACGCAACGCAGTGGTGCTTGCCGACGGCAGCGAGGTGGCTTACCGCAGCCTCGTGGTCTGCCCGGGCTTGAAGCTCGACTGGCAAGGCATCGAGGGCCTGGCCGATGCGCTTGGCCGCAATGGCGTCACGTCGAACTACCGCTTCGACCTGGCGCCCTATACCTGGGAACTGGTCCAGCAGTTGCGGCGCGGCCGCGTCCTGTTCACCCAACCCGCCATGCCAATCAAGTGCGCAGGAGCGCCCCAGAAAGCGATGTATCTGTCGGCGGACCACTGGAAACGTACAGGTGTGCTTGACGAAATCGATATCGACTTCTGCTCCGCCGGCGCAGTGCTGTTCGGTGTCGCGGACTATGTGCCGGCACTCATGGAATACGTGCAGGCCTACGGAATCGGGCTCAACTTCGGCGAGAACCTGACCGCGATCGACGGCGAAAGCAAGCGGGCTACTTTCACCCGGACAGGGGCCGACGGCGTCAAGCAGACGGTCGTCAGGGACTTCGACCTGATCCATGTGGTGCCGCCCCAGGTCGCTCCAGATTTCCTCCGCAGCAGCCCGTTGGCCGACGCTGCCGGATGGGCAGACGTCGACCCTGCCAGTTTGCGGCACCGGCGCTATGACAACATATTTGCGCTTGGGGATGCATGCAATACCAGTAATGCCAAAACCGCTGCGGCTGCGCGCAAGCAGGCTCCGGTAGTGGCGCACAACCTCCTCGCCCAGCTGGGCAAGGCCCAGGGGACGGCGAGCTACGACGGTTACGGTTCCTGCCCGCTAACCGTGGAACGGGGCAAGATCGTTCTTGCCGAATTTACCTATGGCGGAAAGCTCGCACCGAGCTTCCCGCCCTGGCTGATCGACGGCACCAGGCCGTCGCGCCTGGCCTGGCACTTGAAAAAAGACATCCTTCCAGCACTGTACTGGGATGGAATGCTCAAGGGTCGCGAATGGATGGCGCGGCCCCAGACAACGCAAGCGTGAAGCTGAGATAGCAAGCGCTTCGGCTTGAGGGACGCGCTCGCTTCTCAGGGGAAACTGGAGATGGCGAATCAAAACCATTTCGGCAGCCGCGGCGAAGCCTGGGTACTGATCCAGGTCCTGCTATTTGCCCTGTTCCTGCTGACGCCCCAAATCGGGCCGGCCTGGCCTGCGCCGACGGTATTCCGCTTCTTCGGAGCGACCGCTGTACTGATCGGAATCGCCGTTCTTGGCAGTAGTGCCGTCTCGCTCGGGAAATCGCTCACCCCCTTCCCGCGGCCCTTACCTACGGCAGAACTCGTCACGAATGGCGCCTACCGTCTCGTGCGGCATCCTATCTATTTCGGCCTGCTGCTGGCTGCGCTCGGGATTTCCTTATTTACCTTGAGTCCCTTGCGCCTTTTATTGACGTTGCTACTGGGCGTGTTTTTCGACTGCAAGGCAACGCGCGAAGAAAAGTGGTTGCTGGAGCGTTATCCCGGTTACCCCGCATATCAGGCAAGGGTCAGAAAACTGGTGCCCTACCTTTATTGAGCCCCAAGTACGGGTGCGCTGTATATACGTGCGCAAGCGACTGTGCTGGCCCGACACGATCGGCTTGCAGTTGAATGCGCGCGCCAGTCTAACCTCAACCGTGTTAACGTAATCCTGGCAGTGCGCTCCGTATCTGGCGTATTTCATCGAGATCCTGGCGTCAGTGTGGCTGGCCGCCGCACTGCAATTTACTGGAAATCATTGACGTGATTATCTACAAATGAGGAGCTCGCAATGAAGTTGAATGTACCTACCGCAGCAGTAATTTTTTTTGTCGCACTCGGGAGCGGATGCGCGACTGCGCAGTCAGGATCGCCGCCCAAGACCACGCCAGAAGGCGAGGCAAAATATGGCGATACCAAAATGCTCGAAGCTGGCGCGAAGATCCTGCAGAGCAATGCGCCTCTTAAAGGATTCGATGTGTATATGGACGGATTCCATCCGATGAAGGACAAGCCGGAAATGCAGATGGAGGCGCACCATTACTGCCATCAGATGAACGAGGACTTCGCGCAGTGTGTGCTCTTCGATGGCAATACGAAAACCGCCAATATGAATGGGGTGGAATATATTATTTCGGAAAAGCTGTTCAATACACTTCCTCAAGAGGAACGGAAATACTGGCATCCGCATAACGGCGAAATCCTGTCTGGCCAGTTGATTGCGCCAGGCCTGCCAGAAGCCGCCGAACATGCCCTGATGAAGAAGAAAATGAACAGCTACGGAAAGACTTGGCATGTCTGGCATACGGGAAACCAAGGCATGCCAGGCGACAAGATGCCGCTGGGTGAAGCCATGCTTGCCTGGTCGTTCAACCGGGACGGCGAGATCATGCCGGGCCTGGGCGAGGCGCGCGACCGGCAGTTGAAAGTCGATACAGCCAAAAAACGTGAGCAGCGTTCCGACTTGCGCGCACTGGCCAGGCCGCAATCGGGAGTGGACGACATGAAGGGTAAATTTCCGCGACCGACACGAGACATCCCGGGCGTCGTTGACCAGAAAGCCGCTGGCACAAAACCGCTTTGATTGCCTGCCTTTATTGCATAAGACATCAAATCGGGAGTGCCAGCTGACAGTGGCATGCGGTCCTGACGATTGGGTCGGGACCGCGACAGCCACGCTTACGGAGCGGTTTTCCCTGAAGCCACGGACTTGCTGCCAAGAACGTAACCGTTCACTTCGATCCCGTACAGCGAGCTAGGTTCATCGTGGTATTTCTTGCGTGTTTCCGCGACCGATCCCTTGAAGCGCGGATCCTGGGGCCGCTCGTGGCTGTTCATGAAGATCGCGACATCCCACGCTTCCTGGTCACTGAGTTTGCCGCCTTGCCCGAGCGGCATGTTGGCCTTGATGAAGCCGGCGGCGTTCTTGATGTCGTGCATGCCGGCGCCCCAGTTGAAGGACTTCGGCCCCCAGAGTGGGGGAAAGACCGTCTTGCCACCACTGACTTGTCCCTCACCATTGGGGCCATGGCATACTGCGCAGTTCTGCGCATAGACCTTTGCGCCGCGCGCGATGTCTGGCGGCATCGCCGGCTTCGGTAGTTTCAGATAGCCCCGTCCCTTCACGTTGGTGCGCACCGGCGCGCCAGTGGCCAGCCAGTATGCATAGGTTTCCAGTGCGATCAAGGTTGGGTCGCCGAGTGGGGGAGCCTTGCCGTTCATGCTGTAGCGGAAGCATCCCTGTATCCGCTCGGCCAGCGTGTTGACGTGGCCATTCTTGCTTCGATAGGCCGGATACGAGATATAGGCGCCCCACAAGGGACTCGAGTCAGCCTTGCGCCCGGCGTCGAGGTGGCAATTCACACAATTCAGGCTGTTGCCGACATACTGGCGGGCGTTCTGCTGCGTGTTTACGAATATCTGCTGCCCTTGCCTGACGACCTTGCCAAAATCGTCATTCGGAATGCTATCGGGGGGCGGCGGCGTGAATGGGACCGGCTTCTTCGGCACCATCGACTCGGCCGGAGCCGCCGGTGCCGGAGGCCCGTCCTTGCTGCCGGCAATTTGTTTCGCGGTTTGCGCCACCGCGCTTGCAGCCACGCACAGGATCGCGAGCTGCAACCCAAGCTTACGCTTCTTCATTTCATGCTCCTTACGCGGTCCGTTCCCTCCGCCTGGCCGGCCGAACCGAAGTGATTGGCAATGGCGATCACATCCGCATCCGACAAGCGCTTTGCTACCGCCCCCATGAGATTGCCGGGTCCGCCAGGGCGCTTGCCGGACTTGAATGCTCGCAACTGTGCCGCGATGTAGGCTGCGGACTGGCCTCTCAAGGGCGGGAACACGGCGCCAACCCCCTGCGCTCCGGGCCCATGGCACTGAATGCATGCGGGTATGTTCTGTTCCCAGCGCCCGCGCATGATCAGCGAGCCGCCGGCATCGCGCGCCATGCCCTGCCCGCCCCCGGGGGCGCCAGCCACGGGCGACCAGGGCATGGAGCCATAGAAGCGCGCCAGCGTCGTCTTTTCGGACGGGGTCAATCTTGCCGCGATTGGGCTCATGACGGCATTTGGTCGATAGTCGCGCGCGAAATTACTCAGCTGCTCTTCGATGTAACGCGGGTCCAGGCCGGCCAGTCGGGGAAAGCCCGCAGCAAGATTGCCTTCGCCGACACTTCCATGACAGGCCACGCAGCCAAGCGCCCCGTTGGATCCGCCCCGCGCGGCGATCACGGCCCCGGTTGCGCTGTCCGGCTGCGCGTAGGCAGGCTGCAATGCCGCGTGTGCCGCGACTGTCATTGACGCCATGAAAATCAGACGATTCGTCATCTGTGCCATAGACCTGGCTTTCTCTTGAATACGAAGCATGCATATGCCCGATTGCCGACCTGCACCCGGCAGCCGGCGCGCAATCCTTAGTCGGCACGTCGATCAAAGCGGTCGGTTGCGGCGACGGCGTTTCGCCCAGAGATGACACCGCAAGTCACAGCGAAGCGCCAGTCCGCCGGCACGTCTTCCGATGGTACCGGAATGTCTTTAGCAACCGCGCACGGGTAGGCGATATCGCGCCCCAAGCCCCAAATGGTAGCGCACCTGCCGGCAAGCGAATCCGACGGCCCAATCGTGCGCCTCTACGCTTCCCCAAGATGATACTTTATCTACACGCATCATCATGCCGTCGCGACTGTCTGCGCCTGCGTCCCGGGGACGAAACTTATCGGCTGGCGGCCGCCCAATGACGGAAGCATGTGAAGCGCCGCATCGAGTTTTGAAGCGGCACTTGGCCAGCTGGACATTCTAAAATTGGGGGAACCATGTTTGCGAACTCGCCAGCCGTCGTCCTCCTCGGCCTCGTCATCGGGCTGCCGGCACTGTTCCTGCTTCTCTGGGCTGCCGTGAACGGGCATTTCGATGCGCCCGACGCGACCGCCTATGTCATCTTCGAAGACGGAGAGCTGAACCAGTTGCGCCCGTGGGAAACGCCAACACAGGCGCGCGAACGAGTGACAGCATACGGACTGCCCGACCAGGAATCCCAGCCGGCCTGGAAGCAATGGCTATGAGCGCGGCCTCTTCCGAGCCGGGCGGACCCCACCCGGTGGACGCGGCAACCCGGCGCGACAGCAGCCAGCCCCATAGCGAGATGCGCATGTCAGTACGCAATGCCGCCCGCTTCGATGCGTCCAGCCGCGCGCCCGTGCTTCTGGGATTCGCGCTGGCCCTGTTCTGGCTGCTTGCCGGCTCCTTGCTGGGCGATATTGCAAGCTTCAAATTCGATTTCCCCGACTGGCTTTCCCAACCGGCAGCCATGACTTTCGGGCGGGTGCGCCCGGCCCACCTGAACGTGATGATCTATGGGTGGGCCTCGACCGCCATGTTTTCGGTGTCGCTCTGGATCATTCCGCGCCTGTCCTGCACCGTCCTGCACTGGCCGCGCCTGGCCGGCGCGGGCATCCTGGTCTGGACGCTGGGTGTCCTGATCGGGCTGATCGGCCTGCTTTCCGGCCGCAGTGACGGCCTGGAGTGGCTCGAATTCGACCGCACCACAGCCGACCCTTTCCTCATCGCCGGCGCTCTGCTGGTCGGAGCATCGATCTGGCGCACGTTGGCTGCGCGCCAGGTCAAGCACCTGTACGTGTCGGTCTGGTATGTGGCCGCTTCCTATCCCTGGTTCCTCATCATCTTTGTTGCCGGAAACCTGCCGCACTACACCGGGATCGATTCGGCCGCGATCAACTGGTTCTACGCCCACAACGCACTCGGCCTGTGGCTCACCACGGTCAACCTAGGCCTGATCTATTACCTGCTACCGAAAATCATTGGGCGCCCGATCTACTCCTACTGGCTGTCGCTGGTGGGCTTCTGGGGGCTGGCGCTGTTCTACTCGCTCAACGGCATGCATCACCTCATCGGCGGCCCGATGCCTTCCTGGATGATCGCCACCTCGATCGTTGCCAGCATCCTGATGGTGATTCCGGTCGTCGCCGTCGGGATCAACCAGCACATGACGATCGTCGGCCGCTTCGGCGCCATGCGCTACTCCCCGACCCTGACCTTCCTCGTGCTGGCCGCCATGTCGTACACGGCGGTATCCCTGCAGGGCATCATGACGGCGCTGGTCAGCGTCAACCGGGTGACGCACTTCACGCACTGGACCATCGCCCACTCGCACCTCGGCGTGTACATGTTCGTCACCATGAGCCTGTTCGGCGGCATGTACTACATCCTGCCCCGCTTGACCGGGCGCGAATGGCCGAGTGCCATGCTGATTCGCGCTCACCTGCTGCTGGTCGTTGGCGGAATGGTGCTGTACGTGGTCGCGCTCGGCGCCGGTGGCGTGCTGCAGGGCTTGGCCCTGCTCGACCCGTCGGTACCGTTCCAGGCATCGGTGCTGGCGGCCAAGCCATGGCTGGCCGCGCGCAGCGTGGCCGCCGTCATCCTCACAGCCGGTCACCTGGTCTTTGCGGTCCATGCATTCATGCTCGTGCGCAAAAAGCGCGGCGCCGAGATCGATCAGCCGGCCTTTTTCTTCATTCGTCCGGTGCTGGTGAAAAAGTGAACGTCACTCAGGCAAGCGATGTCGCCCCATGCCGGGCCTTCCATAAGACTAACGGGGGACGCGCCAGATGACCCGTATTTCAGTACTGCTGCTGGGCGCACTGGCGGCTGTGATCTTTGCCCTGATCATCTTGATCATCCTGCCGACCACCCTGATGGCCGAGGTGCCGCGCCCCGCCGGGCTGCGGCCCTACACTTCCCAGGAGCTGCGCGGGCGCGAAGTTTACATTGCGAACGGCTGCGTGTACTGCCATAGCCAGCAGTTGCGCGACCGCCACTTCACGGTCGATGTTGCGCGCGGCTGGGGCACCCGCTCCTCGGTGCCGGCAGACTATGTGTACGACAGCCCCCATTTGATGGGAACGATGCGGACCGGTCCCGACCTGTTCAATGTCGGAATCCGCCTGCCTGATCCGCAGTGGCAGCTGCTTCACCTGTACCAGCCGCGCGCCGTGGTGCCCTGGTCGATCATGCCCTCCCATCCTTTCCTGTTTCAACACAAGGAGTCGGCAGTGCCGGGCGATCAGGTGCTGGCCCTGCCGCCCCAGTTCGCGCCGGCCTCAGGCGTCATCGTCGCCACCCCCGACGCCAAGGCGCTGGTCGCTTATCTGCTCGCACTGAAGCACGATTATCCGGCGCCTGCCCACGACGCATCCGGTAGTCGGGAGGATGGCGATGACCAATGAGGACAAGCCGCGCGAGGCGCCGGCGATCGAAGGGGAAGCGTCCACCCTGGACATCCACGAGGCTATCATGCGCGAGTCAGCCGACCCGGACGAGGGTGTCGATCCTGGTCCGCGCTGGTTCTATGCCTTGCTCGTGTTTGCCTTGATCACCGGCGGCGTGTATTTCAGCCGGCACTACGGCAGCCTGGGTCCGGCGCCGCATCTCGGCTTTACCGAAGCGTTCGATACGATGCGCAAGGATCCCCGCTCAGCACAGCAGACAATATCTGGCGCGGCGATCTACGCTGAACGATGCGCGAACTGCCACCAGGCGTCCGGCTCCGGGATTCCCGGAGCCTTCCCTCCCCTGGCCAATTCTTCCTATGTGCTGGGCGACCCCACCGTCCCTACCTGGATGGTATTGCATGGCCTGCGCGGTCCCCTGACGGTGGAGGGCCAGGATTACGACGGCATCATGCCCGGCTGGGCGGACAAACTGAGCGATGGAGAAATTGCTGCGGTGATCAACTTCATCCGCAACGAGCTCGGCAAGAACAAGGCGCCCCCGGTGAACGCGGCATTCGTCGCTGGGGTGCGCCGGCAGACGCTCGCCTCCGCGCCCCCCTCAGGCGCACAGCCGCACCCGAGTACAGGAGCGCCGCAATGAAACCAGCACCGCCCAGCCGTGCTGCCGAAGAACAGGCATCGTTCACCGTATCGGCATTCTTCTGCGACGAGCGGCAAGCGCACGATGCCATGTGGGCCTGCCTCCGCCTCGGAGTTCCGCGCGACCTGATGGACGTGGCGGTCTCGGAAGACGCAGCAAAACAATTTTTCTCCGGCCAGGCCCAGCCCTACCGCGACGGATGGTTTTCCTGGGCCGGGCGCGGCGCGCTGGCCGGCCTGTTGCTGTCCGCCGCGTTCACGCTGGGACTCATCCTGTTCCCCGGCCTGAACACCTCGGGGTGGATGGCCATCGTGCAGTTCCTGGGGCCGGATATCGGCGTCATCGTCGGCGCCGCGCTCGGCGGGCTGTATGGGCACCTGCGCAAGACAGACGTGAAGCCCCAGATGAGGCGAGCGCTCGAACGCGCGGACGCGATGCTGATGCTGGTCCACCTGCAACCGCAAAGGGAAGCGGAACTGATCGGCCGCACCCTCGAGGCGCACCATGGCGAAAGCGTCCGCATCGACCAGGACTCGGCTAAGTCGGTGGGAGCTGAGTAAGCAGCGATGTCGCAAAAACGACCAGTGCCGCAAAGAATACCTCGGAACTGAGTCCATTGTCGTAGCGCCGTTCCCACGACCGGTCGCCACTGTCGCGCAGCTGCCGCCGCAGCCCGGCCGCCGCCACGACAACACCGAGCACCGCGCCAAGCTTCAAGCCCAGCATCAGGAGGTAGGCGCCGCCGAGATAGGCGCCCTGCTCCTCGTATTGCACATACAAGCGCACCAGCCCGGTCAACAGGATGGCGCCGAACATGGGCAGGGCGATACGGGAAAAGCGCAACAGGGCGTCCCGCTCCGGCGCCCATGTCTTCCCCAGCCGGCCCGCCACCAGCAGCGCGAGTGCACCAAGCCACATCAGCGCAAAAGTCAGGTGCAGCAGGTCGATCCACAGCGCGGGCCCCGACCAGCCATATTCGCCAGCGTGGCCTGCGAGCGCCAGCGCAAGGCCCATCCCGAGAACCGCCGCCCATGCGACCGGGCGGTAATTCCCGAAGACCGTCCCCAGCACGAGGCATGCGGCGTAACCCAGCCACGCATTGCCGAAGGTGGTGCCGAGGAGCACTGTGTGGAGCTCGGCCAGCGTCGCGATTCCCAGGTCCTGTCCCTGTGGTCGGAACGGCGCCGCCAGCTCGACCGCGGTCGCGTTGAGCGCGATCAGCATCCCCACGAGCCCGCAAGCGGCTGCCGACACGCGCAAGCCCACCAATGATTTCAGGTCGACATCCCGGACCAGGTCCGGCCACACCCGGATGCCAAAACACAGGGCGAGGCCGAAGTAAGCCAGCGCCCGACCCAGCCCCCCATCCAGCATATGGGGATGGGTGCCGAGCGCCTCAGCGAACTGTAAAGTCCAGTTTCCCATCTTGGGAGTGCCCATCGCGAGACAGTACCCGCCATCGTACCCTGTAGGGTCCGGGATCGAGCGCAGGTAACGCGGCACGCAGGCGCGAGCCATCCTGTTCGGTCACCAGGGCTTGCCACTGCCCCCCGCGGCGCAGCTCGATCCGGTTGAAACGCGGTTCGGGCGGAGCGGAGAACACGAGTACGATCGCTGCTGGCGGTAGATCGACAAGCGCCCCCGGCTGTGGAACACTGCCCAGCAGGCGAGTGTGGCCCCAGGCGGGCATCAGCACCGTACAGGAAAGCAGGAACAGAAAACGCTGTTTTGTCAGTCTTGCCAGCGATGGACGCCACATGATGTGCCGTGCTGACAAAACAGCCTGCCCTGCGGGGGGAGCTGAGGATTCTTCCATTCCCAGTGGCTTTCCAATGATTCCGATCGACCGGCTCAGCATACCCTGCTCAGCTGACGAATGGCGCACCCGAAGAAGCCTGGCAGAAGTCCGTCAGGCTCATGCGCACTATGCACTCTTCAGCACAAAACGGATCAGCAAGGCGAGAACCGCGAGTACACCGACGCTCGCGGCCCATATCCCCACCATCCAGAGCAAACGGACGGCAAGTGGCGCCGGCCTTACTTCCTGATCCTTTCGCCCGCTCCTCGGCCATTTCATCAGTGGTATCCCTGGCTGTCGACTTTTCCGCGGAAAACCCAATATGCCCACGCCGTGTAGGCAAGGATCATCGGCATGATGATGACTGTGCCGACCAGCATGAAAGCCTGGCTGTTCGGGTCGGTCGCTGCATCCCAGATCGTCAGGGCGCCGGGTACGATATAAGGAAATATGCTGATTCCAAGGCCTAGGAAGCAAAGAAAGAAGACAAACAGGGCCAGCAGGAAAGGCGCCAGTTCCCGGCCGGACTTCATACTGCGATAGAAGGCATAGCTGGCAAGCGCGACCAGCAAGGGCACCTGTGCGACCAGCAGGACGTTCGGATAGGCGAACCAGCGTTCGAAATACGCACCTTGCAGGAATGGCGTTGCGGCACTCACGAGCACGACGGCTGCCAGGGTGCCGGCGCCTGTTTTCCAGGAAAGACGGGTGGCGCGCTGCTTCAGGCTTCCTTCCGTCTTGAAGATCAGCCACGTCGAACCGAGCAAGGCATAGGCCACGACAACGCTTATCCCCGTCAGTATCGAAAAGGGCGTAAGCCAGTCCCACCAGCCGCCGCCGTATGCGCGTCCGCTGAGTTTCATCCCCTGCAGCAGCGCGCCCAGGATGATTCCCTGCGAAAAGGCCGCAACAAATGATCCTCCTGTGAATGCAAGATCCCATGCCGGACGGTGGGCGGGATCTCGCCATCTTGCTTCAAATGCCACGCCCCGGAACACCAGCGCAAGTAGCATGGCAATGATGGGGGCATACAAGCCCGAAAGAATCACCCCGTAGGCCAAAGGGAAGGCGGCAAGCAGCCCGCCCCCGCCAAGCACGAGCCAGGTTTCATTTCCGTCCCACACAGGCGCAATACTGTTCATTGCCGTGTCGCGATCGACGCCAACTCGAAAGCACGGAAAAAGAATGCCGATGCCCAGGTCGAACCCGTCCATCACCACGTACACGAAGACCGAAAAAGCAATGATGAATGCCCACACGATTGTCATATCAAGATACATGGAACACTCAGCTCGGGATGTGGGTGGAAGTATGCGCAATGGCTGGCGCCGGCGTGATGCCGGCCGTTCGAACCGGCAAGTCCGGCAGCTCCGGCTCATGGGAGACAGGCGGCTTGGACAAGAGCTTGAATATGTAGAGCACGCCAGCCCCAAACACCAGAAAATAAATGACCACAAAGGCGGCCAGCGAGGCCGCTACGGCGGGAGCCGCAAGCGGCGACGCCGACTCGGCAGTGCGCATCAGGCCATATACCGTCCAGGGCTGGCGCCCAACCTCGGTTGTCACCCAGCCTGCCAGTACTGCAATCAGACCGGACGGCCCCATCGCTACGGCAAATCTCAGTAGCGGACGTGATACGTACAATCTGCCCCGATAGCGGGCATATAAACTCAATAGCCCGAGACCGGCCATTAAAAAGCCAAGCCCCACCATGATGCGGAATGACCAGAACACGATGCCGACAGGTGGGCGGTTCTCGAGGGGAACCGTATCGAGGCCCGCCAACGGCGCATTCAGATCGTGTTTCAGGATCAAGGACGAGGCCTTGGGAATTTGGATGGCGTAATCGACCCGGTTCAACGCTGAATTTGGAATGCCAAAAAGGATCAAAGGCGCGCCGTCCTTGTGACTCTGGAAATGACCTTCCATCGCCATCACCTTGACAGGCTGATGCTCGAGCGTATTCAAGCCATGCATGTCGCCAATGAAAATTTGCAGCGGCGCAACAATCGCCGCCATCCACATCGCCATCGAAAACATGATCCGGGCCCGTGGGTTGCCGCTGTTTTTCAATAGATGAAATGCGCCGATACTGCCGACAATGAACGCCGTGGTCAGGTAAGCGGCGGATACCGTATGGACGAGCCGGTATGGAAAACTGGGATTGAAAATGATATCCAACCAGCTCCCGTCGGGAATGAACTGGCCGGCGGCGTTGATTGCGAACCCGGCCGGGGTCTGCATCCAGCTGTTGACCGACAGGATCCAGAAAGCTGAGAAGAAGGTACCCAAGGCAACCATGAGAGTGGCAAGGAAGTGCAGCTTCTTGCCGACACGATGCATACCGAACAACATCACCCCAAGGAAACCCGCTTCGAGAAAGAAAGCAGTCAACACTTCATAGGCCATCAATGGGCCGATCACCGGGCCCGCTCGATCGGAGAAAACAGCCCAGTTGGTGCCGAACTGGTAAGACATCACGATGCCGGACACGACTCCCATGGCAAAGACGAGTGCGAAGATCTTGACCCAGTACTTAAACAGGTCCATGTACTCCGATCTGCCCGTTTTTAGCCATAGTCCTTCGAGCACGGCCAGGTAGCTCGCAAGTCCAATCGTTATTGCCGGAAAAAGGAAATGGAAACTGACTGTGAACGCAAATTGCACACGTGCCAGCAACAAAGCAGTTGGAAGCTCAAACATGGTGATCTTTCATCAATTTGGCGCGCCTTCTCTCGCCGCCCGACAAGCCTCAGTAGCTGAAGACGACACTCCGCTGTGCTTTGGCACACTGCAATGATATCGGCTCGAGTGACATCGAAAAACTAAGCACAACGGCATTCGCAGCGGCGGAAAAAGGCAAGTGCCGAGCTCATTGCTCAGCTGTCAACAAAGATTACGCAATTAACACCCCATCCGCAAGCGGACAAATTGTCCCAGGGTGGAGCCGAATGAACGATAAGGTGGGCATAGCGCTACTGCACGGGAAATATACCCGCGCTACAAATTAAGCGTTTTTTGCCAGGGGCGATGCCAAGCGGCCGCGCTCCTTGCGAAACCAAATCGCAAAGAATGCGATCGCAAGCAGGATTTCGGCAAGATCGCCCCCGTAGTACATCAGTTTTGCCGACGCTTCTATTTCTGCTATGTCGCGCCCAGTTCCTCGCGGAAAGCCATACGCGTACAATGACTTTGACAGCGTTGCGTGAACAGCAGTGCCAATGAAAAGCACCCCGAGGCGCAGAACAAGGCTAGGTCGATGGGGCGCAGGGTCGGGTCCGGCGATAGACCAGGTATAGAGGTAACCAGACAATACGAAATGGAGGTGAACCAAAAAGTGGATCGTCGGATTGGTCGTGCTTATCACATAAAGAGGGCTCAGGTAGAGTAGGCACATGCCTCCCATGTCCAACACTAGCGCGGTGACAGGATGAATGAGAAACCGTACCGGCCTCGTATCGAGCAGGGCGACCAATCGCCTGGCTACCTCCGTGCGTATCGATCGCAGCAGAAGGGTCCCGGGGGCGCCGAGCACGAGCGCCAGTGGTGCGAACATGCCCAACAGCAAATGCTGGACCATGTGCCCGCGGAGGTCTGAATGGGCATAAGAAATAACGGGGGGCGACAGCGCAATTCCAAGGAGAATAATCCCGACTGAAAAGCTGATTGTGCGCCACATGGTCCATGTGGAGGCCGACGTTCTTGTTTTGATAACAGCTGCGAAATAAAGTAGTAACAGAGCCCCCAGTAAGAAAATTACCCCATAAGATTCCGGGCCGCTTGCATGATCGTGGACGCGCAACGTCGCGTGCTCGACCGTACGGTATGCGTGCATTTACTTCACCGAGCAGCGGCAGACGAACGTACGCACATTGCCATCACAAGGCCGACTAGCAGCAGTACCACCCCAGCAGCATTCCATACAACGTCATAGGTCAACAAGTTATCGACGCCATATCGAATCTGATGCAACCGAAGAACTTTGTGATCAATCAATCCATCGAAAAGCTGAAATGTGCCCAAGCCCAAGAACAACCCTGCCCACCCTGCACGCGAAGAAAAAACATGCTGGGACCGCAAGTTCGATAACATGAAAGAACCCGAGACCAAGAAAATCAATTCAGTGGAATGAAGCAAACCATCGGAGACCAAGCCAATTGCAGGTGTTGCCCGATCATAAAAATGATGCCAGCTGAGGATCTGGTGAAATATGATCTCATCCACCGCCGCCATCAAGCCTATACCGATCAAGGTTGTGGCGACCATGGATTTCTTAATATTTTGATAGGCTGCAAGCGGGTTATTTTCCATAGCAAGATCTCGTTTGGAGCGAAACAGATACATAAAATAACCGTGGGAACTCCGTAGCTATCGAGGGCGACGCACCATTACCAAGCCCGGACGGCATAATACAGTTGCTCGCTTATTGGAGTTTCCAGCTCAAGCGTGACTTTGTCCCATGTCAGTCGGCAAGCGGTGCGGCGTACTATTCCGCCCGCTCGTCGCCGCCGCTGCGCATAGGCTTCATTGCGCCTAGCGACAGATTGCAAGAGTCAACTCCAAGTATTGCGTACGTGGGGCAAAAGCGAATCAAGCCCGACAGCACCGGCACGGCTCCGAGCCACCCCCACCGGCCGACGAGGCCCGTAGCGGCAAGTCCCACGGCGGTGGCGCCGACGACAACACGCAGACGTGCGTCGAATCTTCCGACATTGGCTTTCATGTTTTACCTTTCTTTACGACAATAAAATGGTGGTGTAAACTTCAGTTCGGGCCTCCGGCAGCACTTCATCTCACCCTTGGGGGCTCTCCGTCATTTCCCGACAATATTCTCCTAAGTGCTCGGGCAAATCGTCCGGACATACCCCGCAGTGCCGGTTCCCAGGGACGGCATGGTCGATAAACTTCGGATACGGTAGGTTTAGCCCTCCCATAATCTCCCTGAAGCGCGCCAGGTCGGTGCCCTGCTTCAGCCGTGGATTGCGCTTGCGCTCCTGCTCGATGGTCGACACCCTGCGGTCCTGGTAGTCGTGCGCCGGGTACACCAGCGTATCGGGCGGCAAGGCGAACAGTTTGTTGGCCACGCTGTCGTATAGGGCATCGGCGCTGCCGTTCTGGAAATCGGTTCGGCCACAGCCGTCGATCAACAGCGCGTCGCCGGTAAACACGCGGTCGCCCAACAGGTAGGCGAAGTGGCCATCGGTATGACCTGGCGTATGCAACGGTTGCAGCAGCACGCTCCCGACCTGGAACGGTACCCCTTCCTCGATGCCGACATCGGTGCAAGGAAGGCGGTCATACGCAGGGGCGGCGATGCTGCTGCCGGCACGCCGCTTCAGTTCGAGTGCAGCGGTGATGTGGTCGGCGTGGATGTGCGTATCGACCGTATACGCAAGCTTCATCCCCAATTTCGCGATCTCGGCGAGGTCGCGCTCCATGCTCACGATGACCGGATCGATCAGTATTGCCTGACCGGTCTCTTCGCAGCCGAGAAGATAAGTGTAGGTGCTCGACAGCGGCTCGAACAACTGACGAAAAATCATCGTTTCTCCTTTTTGCTAACAGCTACGGCAAGAGCTAGGCGCGAACCGCGTGGACGATCGCGTCCGGATCCTGCGAGCGCTCGACCTCATCGAAGTCGCCACGCAGCGACTTCAGTGCAAAGCGCTCCTCGGCGATTTCCCTCGCCGTGCGCACACCCAGGCGGCGCAGTAAGGGAAGCGGCGGACACCAGCCTTGCAGCGCGTGCTGCACCATGAAGGCAGGAACACCGGCTGCCAGTACCAGCCAGCGCTTGTCGCTCTTGAGTGCGAGCGCGAGACCGATGAGCGAGAGGGTAGCAAAATTGGTCTGAAGGGTACGCTCGACATCCCACTCGTGCTCGAGTTCCTTAAGGCGACGGGTGATCAGGGCCTTCCTGTCGTTGCCTTCGTATTCGGCGATCCGTTCCTCCGTTGCGTGCCGAATGTGCTCATTCAGATGCGCGGAGGTGTGGCCAGATACTTGCGTCGCGGTGGCTGCGAACATGATGGGCTCCTTAATGAACTGTGGTTGCCAGCGTGGATTTTTCGCCTAGCAATGCCTTCAATGCCATGCGTTCCTGTTCGATCTCCTCGGCGGTACGCAGTCCTGCGGCACGAAAGACGGGCAATAGCGGGTACCAGCCCTGCAGGTTGTGCAGAATGACCATGCTCGCCGCCATCGCAGACACCGCGAACCATTTACGATTGCTCAGGCTGCCCAGTGCTAGGCCGAGCAGAATCATGCTCGGCGCCTCGACCTCGATCGCCCTCTCGACATTCCATTCACGGTCGAGTTCGTTCAAGCGCTGCTCTATCGCCTGCTTGTCCGCCCCCTTGAGTCGCGCGATATTTTCTCGTAACTGCTGGTCGAACCGCTGCATGGCCACCGCTGACGTATTACGTTCGGCTTTTTCAGTTGTTGCAGGAAACATCGGAGCCTCCATTTCATGGTTGAAGTCTGAACAGCTCTGTCGCCAGTCCGGGATAGGTCTGATTGCGAATACTAACAGGGCCGAATGAGGCCTTTACAACCAATCTTAGACCAGTTTATGGGAATGGCATGTACCGTTCCCCGTTGCAAAATCAGTCGTTTTCCTGGTCAAGTCGTGGACGCCGACGCGGGTTTCATTTGCCTATGATCGCTGATGACTAATGTACGCTGCGTATCTTGTAAGCAAACCCATAGGCCTTTTGGGATTTTCCTTTTCTCGGGGCACTCCCTGCTGCGGGGCTGGTGTCCAGAGAGGCGTCGTGTTGAGCAGACGCGCGTACTCCAGCGATCTGCATCGACCGGCGTCATGTACGCCTCGCAAGCTGAGCTCGCGATAATTATGCCTGGTGCGATACTCGGACACAGGACGCGGCAGTGGCCGCGCCGTCCTTGTCGCGCCGGATAACAATCAAGTTTTCCATCCCCACTTGGCAAAGATCCGTGCGCCCTCCTTCGATTGCAGGAAGTCGACGAATTGCCTGGCCAGCGGCTTTTTCACGCCTTGCTGCGACAAGGCGACGCCGGTGTCACGGTAGATCGCATAGTCCGGCTCGATCGGCACCGTGTCGGCCAGCTTCGGGTTTGCTACCTGCCAGATATTCCAGATCAGCCAGACGTCGATGTCGGTCTTTTCCGTCCAGATTGTGCGGGCCGCCGCGCTGTTCGGTGCGTAGCTGACGATATTGCTCCGCAACTGGCGTACCGTGCCGATATCGCCTTTGCGGCCGGCGACGTCCTCCCAGGCGCCGTTCTGGCCGGCGCCGTTGACGACCAGGATCTTCATGCCCGGCTTGAGCAAATCCTGGAAACCGGCAATGCGCTTCGGATTCCCGGGCCTTACCAGGATCGACATCGGACGAAGGTACAGGGGCATGATCGTCTTCTCGTCGATACGGCCCTCCATCGCCACCACGAAGTCGGTCATCATGGTCTCTGAACCGCTGTAGATGACGTCGGCGTTCTGCCTGGCCTTGTCGATCCAGCTCGGCGTGGGCCCGGCAGTCACTTCGACTTGCACGCCATGCTGGCGCTGGAAGGCCGCGGCGGCTTCCTTCATTGCCGGCGCCGGTCCACCGGGACCGTAGACGAACAGCGTATCGGCAGCGAGCACGCTCCCGCCATTGGCGAAAAAGACCAGCCCGAGCGCCAGCATCGCGATCGTGCGACGTCCCTGCGAATGACCATTCTTGTTCATTTTCCCTCCAGAGTCTAATGAGATGAGACGTCCGTGCCATGTACGGCGTTCATGGAGCGAGCCCCTCATCTATTGTATGCTTCGCATGAGAAGCATCGCGCACGTCAACCTGAACCGCTATACTGCGGTTACCGAAGCATTGCTGCGACTGCCGGCTGTCGAGAGCGCCAGGTAGCGCTGAAGCGCGTCAATGGCGCGCGTGTCGAGCACTGTGCGCTTGCATCCGAATTTCATGGGGACGCCCTGGTCGGTCACGAATACCGCCTTGTAGCGGCGGTCGGGATCGACGGGTGCACCAAGTACGAACAGGCGATCGACGCGGCTCCCGACCGGGTTCTCGATCTTCACATACAGCCGGACGCCGCGGCAGCGCTTCACATATCCGCCCATCTGTTGGTACGGGTCGGACGAAAACGTGCGCTCGAGGTTCTCTTCCAACATGACGCGGATTTCCTCGCCTGTCAATTCCACCGTCTCGACTGCTGGATTCGTAGGAATAATATTCCATAGATCATTCATGGTAATCGGGCCTGGTGGTATTGGCGCGCCATAGCGCCAGCCATTCGAGAACGCGATTTCGGTGCCGGCAGCCAGTGCGATAGCGTCGAGCAGCAGATCGTCCATCGAACTCTGCAGTGACTGATAACGAGTCAGCGCTACATTTGTATGTCCAACGATCTCCGAGAGCATGGTCCGATACGGAGCCATCGCGGTATCAACCTGCTCCTGCATGTCCGTGTCAGGAGCGAACTTTTCGTCGATCGCGATCAGTTGGTGATGGTGTCGCACGATGTCACCATCATCGATGTCCAGATCGAGCCGGCCGATGAACACGCCATGGCACCCGGACTGGAAAATGATGGCGCCATTCTCGATGATGGGCGCTTCCATCCAGTTGTGGGTATGACCGCTGACCAGGACATCGATGCCGTCTACTTCGGAGGCAAGTTTCACGTCCTGCGGAAAACCGAGATGCGAGAGTACAACCACCAGATCAGCACGCTCATGCTCACGCACATGACGAATCCATTCTGGAAGCTCCTCACGGCCAAGGCTGAAGCGCAAGCCCTTGCTGAACGCGGGCGGCATCGTCTTGTCGACGATATGACAAGCGATGCCGATCACCGCGATGCGTAAGCCGTTTCTTTCGCAAATCCGGTACGGTCGAAAAAATAGTTCGCCATCGTCCCGATAACAATTGATGGCAAGAATCGGGTAGCTAAGCCTAGTTGCCAGCCGTTGTACCTGGTCCGGACCGTAGGCGAACTCCCAGTGCACCGTCATCGCATCCGGCTCAAGGGAGTTCATGAGGGGAACAAGCGCTTCGCCTTGTGACTGCACCGCGAGGTAGGTTCCGTGGAAGGTGTCGCCGTTGTCGAGAAGCAGTACTCCATCCTGCGAACCGGTACGGATCTGTTTCACCGCCGTAGCGATACGTGCGAGTCCGCCGAGTGTTTGGAACTGGTCACCCTGCGCACTCCGGACGAGTTCAGGATGTGGCTCGATATAGCCATGCAGATCGTTAATCTGCAGGATGGTTAGACGCTTTATCATCATCTTCTCCAGTCGTTCTGTGGCACAGAATGGTGGATGCCGATTAAGCGCACATTAACCACGATAGCTTGTCGCAGAGACAATAAGGGGATCTCGCTCAATTTTTTCTGCGTGGAGGTTCCAAAAGACAGCTCGCCGGCAACTGTGGCTGGATCAATCGATTACAACGCGTCGCGGGCTGCAATAACGGACTCAGCCATTGGTCGCAGGGAAATCAACCTGTACCAGTTCAACGTGAGGCGAAACCAGCTTTGGCTTCCAAAGTTTCGCCTGGCACCATATGCTGATGAGTTGCCGTAGCACGCTTATCCTTTACCCGGCAGCGTGCCACGGTCCCGCTTTTGTCGCTCTCTACGATCTATTGTTCGACTAGGCTGCAGGGTTCGCGGTCTCTTCAGTGGCGGCTGCAGCGACAACAGCCTCGACAGCTTCCGCTGCCTCCACGAGGTCCACTGTTTTCAAATATACTGAGACGGCACTCTCAAGCTCATCCTGCGTTCCCCACGTGAGGGTTCCAGCCGGAGTCTCGCCCTTCCCCTCCACCAAGCAAGACAGTAATTGGGCTACTTTTGCCCTGCCCTGCTCATTCTTCCTGACCTTCTCCCAGGCTGCGTAGGGCTTTTCGCCCTTTGCCGGCTTGCCGAACATGGCAACTTCGAAGTTGGGAAGCGACGCGACGACCACGGCGCCGTTTGGAGCTTCGGCCGCAATGTCCTTGATCTGCTGGTTTGCAGCCCAGGCCGGATTTTTTGCCGTCCCTTTTTTGGTAGTGATTGTCGGGGTATCGGCATCGTGAAGTACGGCATAAGGATTGCCGAACTGATTCAGGATCTTGCACAGCGCGATGATCGTGTACTTGCCGCGAGCCCGTACAACGTGCACGTCCTTGAATCGTTCCTTATCGGCCTGAATGATCTCCCTGAATGCGGAATGCTCGGTATCGCCTTCGACGACGACCGTACGCCCACCAAAAAAGAACTCGGCAACATGGGGATCGTACATGTTGAGCAACTTGAGTTCTTCCTTTTCGTCGGCACTCAACTTTGCCTTGGTTGGACGATAGATCGTTGTTCCGGTTACGTTGCCTCCCGTCCCGCGCTCTACTCGCACAATTGATGTGTTGTCACGAGAAAGATCGATGAAGACTGGCGAATGAGTGGTAACCATCACCTGCCACTTCTTCGTGGTTGGCAGGGAGTACAACACATTGCAAGCATCACGAATGGCGTTCGGATGCAGGCACATTTCTGGCTCGTCCAGCAAGAGCAGGTGCGGCCGTTCGGACGCGGCACCGTCCTTCTTGGCGGGCAACCTTTTGTGCTCAGCTAGAATGCGCAGTGCGGTCCAGAGCAGCGTTCGGCGTGCGCCACTTCCCTGCCGTTCAAGCGACGACTGGTAGCCATCATTTGGGCCCATTCGAAGAGATGGCGCAATCTTGAACAAGGAAATCGTTTTTTCGACGTCATCCTCCGCCTTGGCGTCGAGAGCGATCGCATAGCCAGGGAATACCTCAGCCAGCGATTCATTCAGGCTCTTCCTGACGTCGTCAATTGCATTTGCAGCATCCTCGGCCACCTCCTTCCGTAAGGTCTTCACGGAATCCAGGAGCTTTTCATAAGAGCTCTTTTCTTGCCCCTCTTCGCTCTTTGAGCCGGTGACCTCCTTCACCTTTTGCTTGATGGCCTCCTCGAGCAGACTGACGATTGCCGCAGCCTGTGTTGCCGGATTATCGAAGGCTTCGATCCGATGGGGTTCTGGCCGATTGACTTGTGCAACACCTGCGGCTCCCCATGGCCCATGTTCGTCATCCCAACGATCTTTCTCGACATCAAAACCTACCTTTTTCGGCGCACCAGGTTTCTTCCACGTCCAGCGTTCTCGCACGTGGCGCTCGCCGGATGGCTTTTCGTCGATCCAATGCGCAGCAGGCGGCTTGCTTTCCGCGTACAGAACCGTTTCCAGCTCAATGGTGGGGACCACTTCAGAGTCCGCATCAGGCAGGACGCCATTTGGAAAATCGTCGAGCTCCAGATGTCCTTGGTTCCCACTTTGCATTACTACCTCGTAGGCCCTAAGGATAGAACTTTTCCCTGCGTTGTTTGGCCCTACCAGGACGACGATTTCGTCCAGTTCGATCGTTACAGGAATCTGTCCGATGCCCCGGAAGTTCGAAATGGTCAATTTGTGTATGCGTGCTCGTGGTGCTGTTTCTTGTTCAACGTTTGCCGCTTTTTTCGCTGTCGCCATGCTTGCTTCCCTAGTATGTTGTTGTCGTTCTCCACTGCCGCTGAAGCCGTGTCATCGTGCAGTCGTGATAACTATACATAATGAAAATTTACAAACAAGCAACTTTTTGTAACGCAAGCGTGAACCGATGCCGATGATTCGTTAAATCGAATGCATCTCGCATAGCAAGCAATTGGTAGGAGTGGTCCGCGTATCACAGCAGTCGTGCGAGGCGGTAGCTGAAGCCTGTTCAGCACGGCCACGCCGACATGGGCAACGAAGCCAACTGCGGCCGCGATCGACATGGGGATGTCACGCATCCATAGGGCAAAAATCCCGCCCGTCAAGGCAAACAGTATCAGGTAGACACCAGCAGGCCGTCCTTGACGTTATTAAACATGACGAACAGCAGTGCGAACACCAGCAGCAGCGAAACCGGGATAACGATCTGCAGCCGCTTCGCCGCTATTTGCAAGTTTTCGACTGCCCACCGCACGTCGTCCAGTGACCGGCTGCGACCTTGACCGCCGCCTGGATGCGTTGCTCCGCTTCCTAGACAAAGGGCCCGATGTCGCGGCCGCGCACATTGGCCGTGACGAAGCCCTGCGCTTGCCCTGCTCACGGCTCATCTGGTCTGGACCGGGCGCCGTATCGAATGAAGCGATCTCACTCAGGGTAATGAAGTGGTGAGGTGCGTCTGGGCCGACCGCAGGCAATGGGGTAGGCAGGGGCGCTTGGCATCGATATGCTGCGTATTGCCTAGCGCAGCCGCACGACAATGTCGAACCGCCGATCTCCTTCGAACAGGGCGCCGGCTTCGCGCCCTGCGGTCGCGGTCGCGATCAGATCCTGTACGTTCGCAATGTTCAGGCCCATCCTGGCGTGATTCACTCGTTTAATTTGCCCTGGTTTCCTATAATCGACGGACAATCCTTTAACCCTCCCTCCTCATGCCTGATTCGAACAGCGTCCTTGCCACCTCATATTCCATTGCGCCCCTTGAATCGATTGTGGTACCAGCACATATCGATGGTTCAAACGGAAGCAATCGGGCACATGGGGGCGCGCGCCAGATCCGTGCCGACAACGATATCGATGCGGTCAAGGCCTGGCTGGCGCGCTTTCTGGATAAGCAGACCACGTTCGATAACTATCGCAAGGAGGCTGAACGGTTGCTACTGTGGTCCACGTTGCAACTCGGTAAGCCGCTTTCATCGCTGACCCACGAGGATTGGCTCGTTTATCAAGGATTCCTGCGTGATCCCAAGCCAGCCAACCGGTGGATTAGCGCCGAGGGTCGCAAGTATCCGCGGAGCCACGCCAGTTGGCGACCGTTCGCCGGGCCGCTGTCGGCATCAAGCCAGCGTCAGGCCGCGGTTATCCTCAACACCCTGTTCTCCTGGCTTGTCAACGCGGGTTACTTGGCCGGCAATCCACTTGCGCTCTCGCGCGAGCGTCGGCGTCGGCCCCAAGCAAGGGTTACTCGATATCTCGATGACGAAATGTGGCACGAGGTAAAGATGACGGTCGACACGATGCCGCGGGAAACACCTCGTGAACGCGAACGCTATTTGAGGTTGCGTTGGCTTGTTTCGCTCTCCTATGTCTGTGGGTTGCGTATTTCTGAAATTACCAGCAACAACATGGGTGGATTTTTTCGCCGACGCGACCGCGACGGCGAAGAACGATGGTGGCTGGAAGTGCTCGGAAAGGGCGACAAGTTGCGCATCGTGCCAGCAACCGACGAGCTGATGGTAGAGCTGGGCCGCTACAGACGTGAGCTGGGACATTCTCCGTATCCCGTACCCGGCGAGTCCACGCCGCTGCTGTTGCCGATAGGGGGCAAACTGCGCGCGATGACACGCGGCGGTGTTCACGAAATTTTCAAGGTGATATTTGCCCAAACCGCCGATCGACTAAGTCAGCGTGGTCCCGAGTACGCGGCGGCTGCCGCCCGGATGACGCAGGCGTCAGCACACTGGTTGCGACATACGGCGGGTTCCCATATGGCCAACAACGATGTCGATCTTCGGCACGTGCGCGATAACCTCGGGCACGAGTCGATCAGCACGACGAATACCTACCTGCATTCTTCGGATGACGCTCGCCATGCCGAGACAGAGAGCAAGCACAAGATTGGGTGGTGACCCGTGGTTCGTCGTGATCCTGGCAATCCGATAAAGGCAGAGCCTAGCGTCGGCTGGTCGGGCTACTGAACTATGGGCCAGGGTCTTGTTCGACCAGTTCCTGAGTGAGTTGAATCAATCTCACTGGCTCGAGCTTTAAGGCGGCTGCGAGCCTGAAGAGTACACGAACGGTCGGCTGACGCTCGCCGCGCTCGATTAGGCTGACAAATGTCCGGTCTATCTCTGCAGCGTGGCCCAGTTCTTCCTGCGTCATACCGACTTCCTTCCGCACTACCCGCAAAACTTTACCAAACGCCAGTCCTGGATCCAAAGAATTCTCCCGATTGCATAGGAGAAATCATGTCCCTGCTGTATCATTTCGTCTTCGGACTATAGTCATCATTTTGGCGGCGCAGAATCCGGGTTTTGCCTAACCCAGGCTCCCGGCTAATGGGCGCTGCACGCCTCCCTGCCTCATTCTTCAACGATGTCAACCAGCTTTCCTTTTCTCTGCTTTCTTACCGATGACCCTCTCCATCAAGCCTTCTGCCTAAGGTACTG
Source organism: Telluria sp. RT2P19 (assembly GCF_059685725.1). Lineage (NCBI taxonomy): Bacteria > Pseudomonadati > Pseudomonadota > Betaproteobacteria > Burkholderiales > Oxalobacteraceae > Telluria > Telluria sp. RT2P19. Next base: position 56,990 of record NZ_JCASIL010000009.1, on the reverse strand, counting down.
GGCTGTCAACGAGGGAGCATGGGTCGAAAAATTCGACTCAATACTGCACGATTCAGGAATCAGCAAACCTAAACTGCTTGAGATACTGAAGTCCAGCTGCCGCGCATACTTGCGTCACTTTCCCTGTGTGGAATGCGGTGTTCCTATGGAGATACGAAATAGAAGCCAGTATGCGCCACTGAGCGGGCGGCCGGTTGGCTCCGCGTACTATAGGAGAGTGAACCGGTGTGGATCCTGTTCAGCTGCAGCGCTCGCCGCAGAAAAGAGGGCTATTGAACTCGCGTTGGTGCAACACAGGGCTCGCGTAACGCAGGCACTGTCGCGTGTCCGAGGGGACGCCTCATCCATTGATTATTCGGGATTAAGCTATGTACAGTCGTTTTTCCTGTACTCCGCACTGGTCGCAGCCAATTCGGGATGGGAAGGTAGTCGGATCGCGCCACTGGACTCACAGCCAGGGGAACTAGGTCCCACGCTAGACCTCTCAGAGCGTGTCTACAAGGTGCTCTACGAAGACGGGATCATTTTTCCTGATCCTGCGTCCGATGCTCGGACGTTCAGAATTCCCGATGAGGACGGAGACATCGACTTCTGCTTCGGCAGCGTCGCTTGGGTACTGGCACCTGATGCATCCGGGCGCAGCATGAAAGAGGTCTTTTCCCTACTGCTCAAGCGTCTAGACGACCCGGAGCCGGAAGCCGTTGAGCATCTGTGGTTCATGGTCGCAGAAAGCGAATGCCGCCGGTACTTCCTCAAGCAGTGTGAGCGGTATCGCTTTTTTCAACCGGACATCTATTCTGCAAAGGTCGCGGCCGCGGTACGTGACTTCCTGCCCCACTATTCCATTGGACAGATGTGGAACGTAATTTTCTACGTACTAAAGGACATTGCCGCGCTATCGCAAGAAAGGAGTTACGCCCGCCAGCACGTTTACAATATGATTCCTGGAAACATTCGGCGCTACCTCGACTACCGCTTAAGCAACAACAAAACGATACGCCCGTGGAACCGTCCACCGCCCATAACCGAATCGTGGATGACCAGTATCCTTCTAGACAAGGTTCTGGGCGATGGAAATGTGTCGTTTGAAATGCTAACCGGGCAGTCGGTGGCGGCGCATGTGGAGTTCACGCACCGGTTGCCTGAACAGAACGGCTAACTACTGGCTGGACCAGCAGATCTGCAGCATATTGCGAGGTTCTCCAGTTCTTCTCCAAGGCCCGGAAGTAAGACTACTGGCTCATGCTCAAGCCATCGATGGCGGGTTGCAAGCCACCTCAGCACTCGGTTCTCCTGGACAGCTTGTGGCCAAACACGCTCAGGCCATGGCGACTCGAGCGGCAAGCGGTGCGTTTCAAGCAGCTCGGTGGCCGTATGAGGTATCCACGCTATGGGCCGCCGACCTTGTCCGGCACTGCGGATCGACAACGCGATATCAAGTCCGGCAGGGTCCAGGTCGCCGAAGTGGACCCAAGGAATTTCTGCTGGAAGACGTGCCACGAAGCGCGTTGCGAGCGCGGTGTTTCGACCCTGTGCATGTACCAAGAGCAGCCATGGTGGTGCCGAAAAATCGACAAACGCTCCGATGTTTTCAACGGTCAAGATGAGTTCGGGCATGACGCCTGAAACGAACCAATTACGCCCAAATGCCCGCTCCGGCACCATCACTTCTCCGAACAGCGCTTGCAAGCCATCGAGCGGGAGCGAGGAATCTCTCCTCGCTCACGATGTGCAAGCCGACACTGGCCCTTAGCCTCAGGTCGCGCCCTGAACCAGCAGCACCGGCGTCGCTCGCATCAGCAGCTGGTAGTACGCGTTTCCGGAAAAATGCGGCGCGACATCGCGGACAGCAGCCACAATGTCTATCTCTCCTACTTCTTTCAGGCGTTCTACCAGCGCCGCTACAGCCAGATCGATTTCATCCGGGGGCGGTACCGCATACTCGGCCAGCTTCTGGCTCGTGAGAATCTCTTGCGGTACTGCCCGTGGTGTTGATGCAGCAGAGCGGGTGACGTCGCGCAGGTGCAGAAGCGGCTCGGGAGCGACGACTACGAGTCGGTATGGGCGATCCTGGAACTTGCGGATCTGCTCCGTCATCCGGCCGCGCAACATGTTGTTCGGATCGGTCTGGACAACATCACGGATGAACACCTGTACATTGCGGTAGTAGCCGTGCCAGTCCTCGTAGCGCCGGGTAACCCAGAGTTGAAGGCGCAGTAGCTGAGTGCGGGTGCGGTCCAGCAGTATCGGAAGGTCGGGATGTCGTTCAACGTTTGTGGAAAGCTCGAACAGCTGACGGTCGAGGTGCTCGACATGTTCACTCAAGACTTCGTTCAATTCGCGCAAGGTACGGTCAACCCGGCGAATCATTCCCACGCAGGTGCCAATGGCGTCGGCCCATTCACTGTCGACAAGCTCGGTGATTTCCTTTCGCAATACCTTGTGCGCTGCATCCAGGCCGCGCTGTCGCTGGTCGATCATGCGGATCAGTTCGGCTACTATGTCCCGCAGCGGCCAGACAACCTGACTCTCCCATTCCTGTCCCGAGTCAGCCTTTGCTGCTGAGGAAAGAACCTGCTCCAAAACGGCACGCATATCGCGCGTTGGGTCTCGCTGTCGGTGCCTGGCTGGGCCAATTCATACACGGGCTCGAAGATGCAGCGGAGAGTTTCGTCATCCACGCTCGGGTCACGGGCGTCGAGCAAGTACGCATGAATTACGGCAATAAAGGCTGATTCTTCCCTGTCCAGATTGAGCGCAAAATTGGTATGCCAAGCCTCCGCGATGAGTTGGGCGACGGACGCTGGCGCGTCGGATTCTTCGGCGGAGTCGTCGATACCCATGCTGTGTTTAGGCAGGAAATAGCCGAACGACGAGTGTACTCAGCGCTGACAGCAATATCTTGACGTATCACACGACAACGGGGTCCTGTTAGGTGGGAGGTGGTTGCGGCACTTTTCCTGGACCTGACAGCAGGAAGCTATCGATAGATTGTCGAGAGACGTGCCATGTGGTTTTTAAAATGAGCCCGCCGAGTAGCTTCAGGAATTCGAGGGTGAAATGCTGGCATCGGCGATCGCACATATACATAGGTTGGGCGGTCGGCACAGTCGGCCCCTCCGACTGCCCAGTATGTGTCGTAACGGGAAACAGTGCGTTGGCGGAGCCAGTATGTTTTACCTCGCTCTGAGTTTTGTTGAGCCACCGCTAGCAGTTCCCGGAAACTTTCAATGCAAGCACTAGAAAATATATGGGCGAGCACCCAAACTTGTGTCGCCGCCGACCAGTGCGCTGGGCAAGGAGAAGCCCGAGCTGACAGCCAGCCGACAATACCGTACATTTCAAGATCGGTTTCGCTAAAAAGATATCGTGGAGTGCCGCAGCCTTCCCAGATCATCCTCCATCGGATAAAAGCCTCGGCGACTGGACAGAAACTGCTGGTGATCTCTCCTTCTACCCGCCACCAGAGATGCTGCGCGGCGGTGAAAACACAATGACGATGGGAACATACCACGCGCCGCCATAACCGCCGGCGCAGGGCCCGATACACAGTCTTTAAGCTCGCCAATTCGGCATCGCTCTTTGATGCAACTGTACGTGCAGCCGAGAGGTCAACGTCCGCGGAATCATCTGCTGAAGGGTCGTCGTCTTCAAATAGAATGGTACGAGATACACCTCGCTCACAATGTTCAACGCGCTCCATTTTAAGATGCAGCTGCTGATTACCTCTGCCGTATCCGGATTCTTCAAGTACATGTGAAACGAATCCGAGGTATCTTGAGATGTAGCCGGAGCGTTCGAGTGGCGAGAATGAAATTTCCCCCTGTGCGAGCTGGAGGGTTTTCTTGCCGATTTCGAGTTTCGAGGTAAGCACACGATCCTCGAACTGAAAAAAACGCTGGAGCCGAGTTAAGAAACCGTGTTCTTTTAACCGAGGTATCAACATGTTCGCACGCGGCGCGCGCAACCTCGGAGCCCAGTCCATTCCGCAATGGATGCATGCAAAGGGTTTTGAGAATATATCGGACCTCAACCTATAAGGCATCTCAGAATTGCATTGAGGACATGCAGAGCGAATAGCAGTCCGATGAATAGGGCAATAAGCCGCCATCGAGACTTGAAATATAGCTGGATGGAACCCGCGTTGGAGGCATAATTCACACCAACGTAGATTGTCGCTTGATCTAAGCCTCCCCTCAGGCAGAATTTCTTGGAGAAATGCCGAGCGCACTTGAGTTTGACCAACTCGAAAAATATTGCTCATCTCGTCAAGATCGAACACGTCCGCGCTCCGGAGGTCGACATCGGGTCGACCACATATCGCAGCCCTCCTCCGGCAATTTACACTTACGAATATTTTTGCGAGCTCACGAGCGGACAGCGCGTTGAGCATAGCAAACTTCATAAGCAGGCCGAAGCTTGAGTCAATTCCGCTGTACCAGTCGTCGCGCCAGGTCCATCCAGCGACAGGTGGCCGAACAGTATCAAGAATTATTCGTGCGCTCTTCATTACGCTTCTTCGCGGCTAAATCCGTCGCCGGTAACCCTAAGCGCAGTTCTTCCTGCGCTTCTACATACATGGCATCTCGGATCGCCTTGTTCCAGATATCCCGGCTGAATCGAAAATCAGCCGCGTCAAGATGCTTATTCTCGGACAACGCGATCTCTACAGTATGGGCGAAGTACTGCATAGGAATCTCGATGTCAAAAGTGAAGCCTGCATTAGCATGCGCCGAGCAAAAGGCTTCCCATACGACGTTTGCCTGATCAAGCAGCCTTAGGCCATTGTCATAAGCATTCGGATAGAAGAACCTTGTGTAGGACCAATCGGATCCTTGAGGAAAATAAGCTTCGTCGTATGCTGCCAAACAAGTAGCTATGTCCTCGGCGCTGCAAAGCCCATCGAAGCGCATCTCTACAATCATGAAACGTAATACGATCTGGGTATGGTTACTTTGGCGCAATGCTGTCTTCTGATGAAGCAATTGCGGCTGCCCCACCAAAAAAGTGATCATTCGGATCCCTCTCCGTTCTAGCTTATCGTGCACATCGCGCAACCATTCGTATTCCGTGACCCCGAGCTTCTGTGCCTCGTCCCCGAAAAAAACAACCCAGTTGTGCCCCGATCTGTCGACAAGCTCACATATTCGCTCAATCAGTCGTATACGCTTCTTCGTTACCGACCCTGGCGCCGCTCCCTTATGCCCTACTGCTTCAAGAAGGTTCGCGAAGAAGCCATCTTCCGATGGCGCTTTCTTAAACTCACATCCAAAACTAATAAAAACCGATTCGGGGAAGTCTGCCTGGAGGACATTAATGACGTAGCGAATACTGTAGGTTTTGCCGAAACGGGGATACGCGTAGATAATCGCACCAGGAGTTCGTAAACGAATCAGGCGTTTGACACGTTCAGTTAGAGCATCGATCGAAGGCGTCGGAACAATGTAGGTCTGCTGTGTTACCGGATGCTCAGCAAAGGTGACGGGACGGAGATAGGTTATCAAAGCAACTCCTAGAATGTAACAGTACGACGGATTTTAAGAACCCGTGGTTGTGCTGGAGTCAGATCGGAAGAATTTGGTTCAGCGGGGTTTTCTTTTTGCTCATCGTTGCTTGCACCGGATGTCCGGCTAGCTAAACTGTTCTCCGGCACTCGCGGGACATTTGCCGGCGGAAGCATCGAAACGTTCACATGTGCTTTCGCTAAGTCATTTGCCGCCTTCTTGTTTGTTCGAACTTGGCTCCACTTGTACTTTTCCCACAGTTCGATCGGGTTTTCACCTTCTCGGACGAGCAGCTTTTTCTCTGCTATCAGACGATGTATCTCTTGTCGTACTCGAAGCGAATGCGGCGTAAAGCACCATGGCCGTGCCGCCGTTAAAATTCCGAGTTCCGACCCATCCTCAAAGAACGCCTTCACAACTCTAATGTCCCGAACGTCATAATAGATTCGCAATTTTTTTCCAATTAATCCAGCATTTCCGGCCAGCACTTCATTGGTATATCGAGCGTTCGAGAAATTGATGTGAGGACGAACACCGTTACGAAGCGACCCCTTCACTGTAACGACACGGGCTTCCTGCAAAAGGCAAAGACTTGATCGCAGGAATAAGGGAAGCTTTCGTATATATCCAGGTCGGTTCACTGAATATGCAATGGCTTCCAATGGAGTGCGGCCACCAATGCCGCCGTGAGGTTCGCCGTTATAGTTTCCGAGGAGAACTTCGATCAGTTCTTCCAGTTCGTGATACTCCACTAGCAGAGAGATATCAGATCCAGGATCGCTGAGTGCCTTCTCTATTGACGATGGATCACTTCCGAGATTTCCAGGCAATCGATGTGCAAAGTGAAGTGAGATAAGATGAAAAAAACGCTCAATAAACGGTCGCTCGTTTGGCTCGCCAGCCGGTCCATTGTCCGACCAACACCCGATAATCTGGTTCAACCTGATTTGCGTATCGACGGCGAGATGTGACTTTGCGCCGTCGACACGCAACCAGTTCCAGCAGGCGTACGCGGCCCCCGGAACCGCTGAGGATGGAAAACCCCCTCCGGACTTTATTTGGAGCCCAGGAATCGTATATGCCCGTGGCACAAATGGGTTGAGTGCGGACTGCAACGCGGTTGCCACATCGTCCTTGTTATATTCTTTTCCTAGGGCGAGCGAATACCCGATGACGCTTCTCGAATAGACATCGAGAAGCACAAGAATCCAGATGCGATGAAGTTCCAGACACTGCTCGAACCCGAAGGGGTCCTTTAGTTTTACCGTCAGCCGTAAGTCAATTTTGTGTCCGTCAAACTCGACGACTTCGAATGCGCGTGTCGCAGCGGGCGCCTGTTCTTTGCCGCTTACCGGTGCACCTGCCCTGGCACCGCCAGCATTGGTCACTGCTGTCCCGTATTCCTTCTCTGCCATAGTCTTGAAATACTTTTGCAGCGTGCGGAAGCCGAGTCGACTCTCGGTGAACGGGTATTCATTTGGCTTGATCCCTTCTGTACGGCACGCTTTGAGGAACAGGGCGTGGATCTCTCGGAGAGGCTTGCGCACTTCGCGCGCAGACTTGATTTTCTCGTTACGCTGCACTGCATGCTTGTTCAGAAGCTTTTCGATGCGAGGGTAGTTACGTAATAAGCGCTGGAATGCACCCGATGAGCCGCCGTGCCCCAACATTGCCTCGCGTATTTCCGCGGATCGTTCGTATGCCTTCAGTCGACTATAGGGAATGGCCCCTCGGAACCCGTAGATCCGCCCATCAGGGTGCTTTTTCCAGCAACGTGCCAGCGCACGATACAGTGAGGCCCTCGTCACTCCGGTGGTCTCCAGGATGATGGAGACAGGGGTGTGTGGGTCTGTCAGGAAAATTGTGAGTGCTTCGCAAAGTTGCTTGAAGGAGGATCGCGAGTCCTCTGAAAGTGCCATCGGATCGACGGCCGGCCAGCTCGTGAGGTCAGCCAAGTGCTCAGGTATCGAGAATCTGTCAAACTTTAACGCCCCGTAGACTAGCTCTTTCATGATTTAGCCTCGATCACAGTACGGGACGAGAACGTCTCGCTTCCAAGGGTGCTGCATCCTGCACGCCCCTGGTGAAGTAAGGACACGACCGCAACACGTAACAGTACGGGATCCTCCTCAGGGAAATGTTGCTCGAGTTCGGTCAGGGTTTTAAAGGAAGGAAGCGCTTTTAGTACCCGGTCCGATAATGTCTTTGGGACATATCTTCCAAAAGCAGAGAGGTCGCAAAGGAAAGACTCCCAATTCGACAACAACAATTTTTGCAGCGCGATGTCATCAGGATTCACGAAGGCAGGCTCGACGTTAGAACTAGCAGCCCAGGCCCGGAATGCTGGGATTGAGGAAGGATGATCTAACCTGGATGCCAGTTCGCTGGGGCGTAGTAGAAAGATGAACTCTTCGCGTTCCTTCCGGCAGACCCAGAAATCGACTACCCGCTTGCGCTTTAGGTCGGGGAGGCTAAGCGGACGCTCGCAATAGGCTACGACGTCTGGATCGGCCTCAAGCAGAGTCCATGCATCGAGTGAGTCACGCCCGAAGAGTGCCAACTGCCGCTGTATCTTGGGGCCGAACACATCATAGCGATGGCTTCCGTGCGGACGACTATTGTCAGCCGGACTTGCAAACCTCAGTGGAACAGACATGACACCTCCTGAACCCAACGTTAGCGATTAGGCAATCTTAACTTAGAGAATCTTTTTGTGCTATAACATTTTTCGGCGGCCTACTCGACCCTCTGACCCGCTACTAGGCGTTTGAGTCTAAGATCGTTCCATCGAGTTTTTGGTTGAGAAGTCTACGAATCGCGACATTGAGGCCGCGCAAGATGGCTATGATGAAGTCTATGCTGGTGTCTGCGAGATATAAAGGGACCTTATGAAAGGTCGCTGAGTGATCTCGATAGAATGCAGCGTGAAGACCTTCCCAGCTGGCTCGCACAGTTGAAACGGCGCTAGTTGGCGACGCCCAATAGGCTAGAGCCATCGCGGAGTTTCAAAATTAGTTCGCGCGTTCGTCAAGTTTCAAGATTAGTTCGCGGGAAGGCGAACTAATCTTGAGACATCAGAATAGAGGAATCACATAGAATCAAGTAGTTACGCGCGAACGAAACGGGTCGAATTTAGTTCGCCGGACGACTAGGTCAACCACTCCACCTTCCATAAGGCATCACGTTGTCGCGCATCGCGCGGCAGTCACCATGCAGTCCAGATCGCCGCCGAAGCGTCATCCGCTGCTTTGACCGCACGCGCTGCAGTGCTACCGACAACGGACTCGTGGTTGCGCAACTCGTCCAGCATCGCGGGCAGTCCACGTTCGAGGCAAGCATCCAGGAGCCCCGCGTCCGTGTAGCGGCCATAAGGATCGACCAGTCGATAAAAGCCATCCGTCATGATCAGGAGGCTCGCTCCCGGATCCAGGTCGATGCTCCGTACGCGTGCCCGGAACGCGCCGTTCGGGCGAAGACACAACACCGCAGGTGCCGGCTCGGTGTTCTGGAGTTCGCGCCGGGCACGCAGCATCGGCAGCATGCGCTCACGCCGCTGATCCGGGTCGGTCAGGCCCGCCGCGCGCAGCGTCGTAATCTCGGACTGGAGCACTGCGTCTTGGGGGTTCACGAATGGATCCAGGTCGATGCAGCCGCCGTCTGGCGTGCGCAGCAGGCTCTTGCAGTCGCCAAGGCTGTACAGCGCTGCCCGGTGCAAGCCATTGGGCTTGCTGATGCGCACCCAGGTCAATGCGGCGATCGGCCATGCATATGGCGGTATCCCGGACTGGTCTATCGAATGCACGAGTCTGGCGCGAACACGGTCAACCGCGGCGTGCACGCAATCCTGCTTGCTGCTCCCAGGCTGCAGTTCCTGCTCCAGCGCCTGTGTGAATGCGTGCACGAACCAGGCGACGTCGCCTTGGACCGCATCGATATGGTCCCGGTCGGCCACCGAGGTGCCGCCATCGATCACAATGATGTCAGTGGTGCCGGCCTGGGCGAATACGGCAACGTGGTCGTCGTTGCGGTCTGAAACTGATCCTGCAGAAAGATGCGCGACGTTCATCTGATGTGTGATTGGTTCAGCATGTACGATGGACTCTACCCGCGCGCTGGGCGGAGAACAAGTCCGCTACCTGAACCTGCATTTAACTCGACAATATATATGCTAATGTCGAGTTAAATAGGCGCATCAAGCACCGGTTGGAGACGCATTGGCGGCGAGCCCTCTGAACGAGGACGCTGAACCAAACAGTTCACCGCACGACATGCATTCGCCTCCATACTACCCGCCCGGTTGCCGCCGCCGTCAGCTGCCATGGATATCGACCAAATGCAGCCCTGCTGGCCACATTCAGCAGATTTGGTGTGTTTCGCTGTGCGCCCATGCGAGCAAGACTCGATCATGACCTTAGCCACGGCGTCGTCGGTCGCCACTTGCCTGCCTGTCGCGGTCGGCGTGCACTACTGCATCATCCGGCGGCGATCTGATTGCATTGTCTTCCCTGCCCCGAGGCCGACGCCTTGGTCGACGACAAGCGCGACGGGTGCCAGGTCGGAAAATTGCCGGTTGGAGCTCGCTGCATGCCATGAGGCGCACTTGCAGGCTGGAACATCGGTGCATGCATCAGGCGCACCATAACCACGGCCGTGGCGGATCAGAGCGGCACTCGCCCCGCCCCGCCGCCGGTCTCACGCTTGCCAGCCTCGACGGCGCCGGCCGTCGAGGCCAGCCAGGCCTCGAATTCCCGCGCCGGTATGGGCCGCGCATGCAGGAAGCCCTGCGCCATATCGCGGCCGTGGGCAATCAGGAAGGCCTGCTCGGCCTCGGTGTCGACGCCCTCCGCCACCACCATCAGGTGCAGGCTGCGCGCCCTCGTCATCGTCATCGCCATCCCAGCGCGGCCACGCCCCCCGAGGTGCTCGGCATCGGTGTCGACATCGGTCACCGCGATCCGTCGACCTTCGGTTCATCTGGCCGCAATCGACTGATATAGCCGAGCCACGAAGCCGGTGTCGAAATCGTCGATCGCCGTTCGTGCGCCGGGTCGCCTCCCACTCTCGGCGTGTGCGGGAACGGGAGCAAACAGCGGGTCAGGCGACGCGCCGGCGCAGCCGCTGCCGGAAGGCCCGGCGACGGATTCAGCGCTTCTGGTAGCCGCCGAAGTGGCGCACCGGGCTCCAGGCTGGCGATACCGCGGGCAGTGACGGCGACAGCTTCTCGAACGTGCCGGCGCCATATACCACCTGGCCATTCACCACCGTCAGCACGCTCTCGAGATCCTTGATCCTCTCCACGTCCATCGTGAAGTAATCCTGCGGCAGCACCGCGAAATCGGCGTACTGGCCGACGGTCAAGCGGCCCTTGACCTCTTCTTCCCCGCTCATCCAGGCACTGCCCCGGGTCATGAGCTGGAGCGCCTCATGGCGCGTGAGCACGTCCCTGGCCTGCCAGGTCGCCAGTCCTCCGGCGGTCTTGCCCGTCAGCGCCCAATAGATCGACGGCCACGGGCCATAGCTGCTCACGCGGGTGCCATCCGTGCCGAGGCCGACCGGCAAGCCCAGTTCGAGCATCTTGCGGATCGGCGGCAGTTGCCGGGTCTGGGCGCCGTAGCGCTTCCAGTACGACTCGCCCTGGAAATACAGACGGTTCTGTACCGCCACGCCGCCGCCCAGCGCCTTGATGCGCCTGAGCTGGTCGTCGGTTACCGTCTCGGCGTGGTCGACGATCCAGCGCAGGCCATTCAAGGGCGTGGCGCGATTTACCTGCTCGATCACGGCAAGGTCGCGCTCGATGCTTTCGCCATAGGTCGCATGAATGCGGAACGGCCATCGATTCTTGACCAGCAGGGTCACGACCCGGCCAAGCTCGTCTTCCATCTGGTGCGGCAGCTCCGGACGTGGTTCCAGGAAGTTCTCGAAATCGGCTGCGCTCGAGACCAGGTTCTCGCCCGCGCCCTCGGTCGTGAACCCGTTCGCATAGAACATATGCTCGTTGCGATCGGGTTTGGTCATCCTGATCCAGCGCTCATAGTCTTCCAGCTCCTGTCCAGCCTTTTGCGCAAACAGGTAGTACGAGGTGCGCACCGTAAGCTTGCCCGCTTTCGCCAGCGCGATGGTCACGCCATAGTCGTCCGGATAGGCCTGGCCGCCGCCGCCGGCGTCGATCGCGCTGGTCATGCCGAGGCGATTGAGGTCGCGATAGAAATGCAGGGTCGAGTTCAGCTGGTCGGCGCGATCGAGCTTGCCGGTCTTGGCCAGGGTCGAGTACAGGATCATCGCGTTCGGCTTGGCCAGCAGCAGGCCGGTCGGCTCGCCGGCGGCGTCGAGCGCCACCTCGCCATCGAGGTACGTTGTCTGCTTGCCGTAGCCGAGGGTCTCGATGCCTTTCCGGTTCAGGAAGGCCTTGCCGTATAAATAGAGGATGAAGACCGGCTTGTCCGGCACCGCTGCATTGATGTCGTCCAGTGTCGGCAAGCGCTGATCTTCGAACTGATGCTCACTCCAGCCGCCCACGACCTTGACCCATTGGCCTTCGGGCGTGCGCGCCGCCTGTTCCTTGAGCATCTGCATCGCCCGCTTGAGACTGCGCACGCCGTCCCAGCGCACTTCGGCGTTGTAGTTCAGTCCCGCGCGGATCACATGGGTGTGCGAATCGTTCAGGCCCGGGATCACGGTGCGCCCGCCCAGATCGAGCACACGGGTGTCTTTGTTCCGGAGGCGCAGCACGTTGTCGTTGCTGCCGGCGGCGGCGATCTTGCCGTCCTTGACCGCAAGCGCATGGACAAATTCACCTTCGCTGGCCATGGTGGCGATCTTGCCGTTCATGACGATCAGGTCGGCCTGGGCCTGGGCGGCCGCGGCGGCCAGCATGCCGCCGGCAAGCAGCGCCGGGGGCAAGAGCAGTGCGCTGAGCTTGTTCATGGGTGGACTCCCTGTGGTTTGAATGCCGTCCAGTATCGGCGGCAGGGAGAACGTAGAAAAGCGGATAATTTTGACGATGGCGTTCGAATTCATCGACCGTCGCTACCGGCAGACCGAGAGGGGTGCGCACGGCTGCCGACCAGTGTTTGCACGCGATCCTTGGCTGCGTGACAATGGCCTTACACGAACTGATCACCAAAGGAAGAGCATGAACATCACGGTCCAGAATACCGTCCCCGACACCGCGCGCATCACCCTGGTCGGCGAAATGCAGGATGGCAGCTTCAAGGCGAAGGTCATGACCGAAACCGCCGTTCCGTACACGCCCTACTGGGACAACCTGCTCGAACAGCGCATCGTGTATATCCAGCCCGACGACGAGCAATTGGGTGCAATCCTGGCGGCGCTGAACGACCGCCGTCTGTCACTCGACGAGTTGCAGAATTACGGCAGTTCGGACGGCGGTTCGTCGTCGATCCCCGTATAAATCGGGCCCCTGCCCCGCCATCACAGGATGCCCTTGCCCGAGCCGAGGATCTCGTCGTGACGTTCCTGGTCGGTCTTGTGCAGATAGCCGGCGGTGGTGGCGATGTTCGCGTGGCCGGCGGTATCTTGCAGGGTCTTGAGCTGGACCCCGCTATTGGCGTGGTTGGTCAGCATGCTGTGGCGTAGCCAGTGCGGCGAGGCCTGGCGCAGCATGCTCGCGCTGTCCCCGTCCCCTCGCGCCGCCGCCTCGCCGGCCGCGAGCTGGAAGATGGCCTTCAGGGCTTCGGCGGCCGCCTCGTCGGTGACCCGGACATGGTCGCGCGTACGGCTCGACAGCACCAGCGGCATGTGGTCGCCGCGGCTGGTCTGTTCGAGCAGGCCGAAGGCGCGCCGGTAGTCGCGGTAGGCGGCCAGGGTGGCGGGCGGCACCGGCAGCCGGCGCGGCTTGTTGCCCTTGCCGACGACATCGAGCCACCAGCGGCCGTCGCCCTCGCTATAGATCGAGCCCATGCGGGCGCTGACGATCTCGTTCAGGCGCGCGCCGGTCTGGGCGAAGGCGATCAGGAGAAAACGGTCGCGGGCGCGCTGGCGGGCCGCGGCGTCGGAATCGGCATGGTTGGCCTCGGCCGCCGCCAGCGCATAGGCCAGCGCGGCCGGCGTCAGGTAGCGGGTGATGCGGCCGGCGTGCGGCGGCCGCACGTTGCGCACCAGGCGCGCCGGATTGCGGCGCAGGTAGCCGGTGTGTTCGGCGTAGGCCAGCAAGCCCTTGATGGCGATCATCGACTGGCGCCGGCTGGTGTCGGACAGCGGACCCGAGAACGGGCGGTAGCGCGCGTCGTTGCGTGGCCACTTGGTGGTGCATACCCAATCGGGCGGCGGGTTGCGGATGAACTCCTTGTAGGCGTTCAGGTCGGCCACGGTCATTTGCTGAAACGTCTTCTTGGCCTCTTCACGGCACCAGGTCAGGAAGCGATACAATTCTTTTTGCAGGTTGGCGATCGACTTGGGGCTCAGTTCGCCGTGCGAAATGTATTCGCGCGCCAGCTCGGCATCGTTGCGGGCCGATGTGACCGGTTCGTCGTGCACGCCGGAAAAGATGCCGGAGTCTGGACGACTCGCCGCCGCCCGCTCTGGATGTTCCGCGGGCAATGGGTCGAGATCGATCGGCAAGAAGGCGGGCATGATGACGCGATGGATTACTGTATGAATATACAGTATAGCACCACCTCCGCGCCTCAGGAAGGGGATATCGGACAGGCCCCGTCAAGCGGTGGCAGCCATGCTCCGGCAGGCGGCGGCGCACGCACGGCAGGCGCTCGCGCAAGCCTGGCAATGGTCCATCGGGTGGCTGGCGCATTCTGCGGCGCAGCGCTCGCAGGCCTCGGCGCACACGCCACACAGGGGGCCGGCGATCTCGCCGCCGCGCGCCATGACCGCGGCGGCCAGGCGGCATAGTTGCGCGCAATCGATGTCAAGCGCGATACAGCGCGCCATCATCTTGACGTCGTCTTCGCGCAGGCAAGCGGCTGCGCAAGCGTCGCAGGCGTCGGCGCAGGCATTGCAGGCTTCGATGCAGGCGGCATAGTCGGGGTGTTCCATGGCGCTTCCTCCATATAATGATTGCGGACACCGTAGCATTCGTTTCGATGGTCCCGCGCACGTTACAGTCAGCCACACGCACCGATGACGCATGCGCCATTCTCCTACACCACCCCGCCGCCGGCGCCGATATGCCGGCCCGGCGCGGCGCGCCAGAATGGCCGCAACCCATCACAAAGGAGGCGCACATGAACCACTCCCCAGCGACGACATCAGGGCACGACGACAGCGTGACGGTCGGCGTCGGCGGCCAGACGAGCGGCCAGCAAGGCGCGACGCCGAGCCACGAGAGCCAGACGGAAACCGGCGGCAACGGCGGCCCGGGGCTCACCCGCAACCAGTCCGGTCCCTATGTCAATGCCCCCGACGGCACGGACAACGCCCGACCGGACGCGGCCGCCACCAACGCCGGGACGCCCGCTGCGGCGCCGCGCACCGAGTCGGTGGATGCGGCCATGACCCATGCCAATCCAGGCGCCCAGGACACCCGGTCGGGCCAGGCCGGCCCGCGCGAGACGGGTCTGGGCACACCCGAGACGGGCGGCACCCACGATGAACAGGATCTGCCGCCAGTCCGTCCCTGATCAGGCATGCGCTCGCCGGGCGCCATGACGCTGAGCCCGCATTACGCTTGAGCCCGATCACTGGCGAGCGTGATGACGTCTGTGCCTGATTACGCTTGCGCTTGATCCTGCTGGCGCCTGGCCAGCCGGCTCCACCAGAACCACGACACGATCGCATTGATCCAGAAGCACAGGTAGAGAAACGCCGTGAGGTGCAGCCCGCGGCTGAAGTACAGCGGTACGGCGATCGTATTGACCAGCAGCCATACCGGCCAGTTCTCGATTCGCCGCTGCATCATGAGGAGCTGGGCGATGACGCTGAACACCAGCACCGCCGA
The DNA here is from genome assembly GCF_059685725.1 of Telluria sp. RT2P19. Classification (NCBI taxonomy): domain Bacteria; kingdom Pseudomonadati; phylum Pseudomonadota; class Betaproteobacteria; order Burkholderiales; family Oxalobacteraceae; genus Telluria; species Telluria sp. RT2P19. The sequence goes on along the minus strand of NZ_JCASIL010000009.1, from coordinate 41,576 downwards.
GTCGATGAAGGGCGCATAGGCGTTGGTGTAGAGATGCAGCATGGCGCCGTAGGCGGCGGTGGCGGCGATGCCGGCCGGGACCATCCAGGCCAGGGTGCGCCAGCCGGCGTGGGTGATCGGCAGCGGCGCCCCATCGTTACCGTGCAGCCAGCGCCACCACCCCAGCGCGCCCGTGCCGACAAAGAACATCTGCAGGACCACATCGGCGTAGAGCCGGTTCTGTGCGAACAGCACGCCAAACAGCGTGCAGCCGACGATGCCGGCCCACCAGGTGTGGACGTTGTTGCGGCCGGCCAGCACGATGGCGGCTGCCGTAAAGGCGTTGGCCGCCATTTCGAGCGGGCTGGTCATCGTATGCGCTCCAGGATGCGGGAGCGCTACTGTAAGGCAGACTCGTGCCCGACCGCAACAAACTTCAGCGTACCGTTACAGCTTGATCGTACCGTGTTCGCCGTCCACGTCCGGCTGGTTGCCGGTCACGGCCGCCTTGGCCATGGCGAACATGCGCACCATCTTGCTGTCGCTGGAGTCCCAATACTCGGCCGCGTGCGGATCGACCCGCACCAGCACCGCGTGCTGGTCGCCCGGGCCGGCCGGGAACCAGGCCTGCACCATCGGGTTCCAACGCGCTTCGACCTGAGCGCGGTCGACGACGCGTTCGGCGCGGCCGCTGACGGACACGTAGGTGCTGTCCTCGTTATCGGCGAAACTGACGTTGACCTCGGGCTGGTGCGCGATGCTTTCCCACAGCTCGGTCGTGGAGTTCACGAAGAACCAGAGGCCGCCTTCGGCGTCGACATCCTGCTTGGTCATCGGCTGGCTGACCAGGTGGTCGTATTGGTCGCGGAAGGTGAACATGGCGAAGCGCATCGAGCCGATCCGGTCGGCGAGCGCGGCTGCGTGGTGGCGGTCTGCGGTCATGGTGGTTTCCTGATGGATGAGTAAAACCCCATCCTAGCCCGCCTTCGGCCCGCTTTCGGTGCGCGGCCGTACCGTGGCGGCCAACGCGTCTGCGCTGGAAGCGACCTTTCCCCGACCTGACGTCAAGACCACAAATCGCTTATAGTGATGCCTCTTTACAAATATGACATTGCCATGAAATTTGACGTCGCGATCGTCGGCAGCGGCCTGGCCGGACTGTCCGTTGCCCTGCACCTGGCCCAGACCCGCAAGGTCGCCATCATCTCGAAGCGCGCACTGCTCGATGGGGCAAGCAGCTGGGCCCAGGGCGGCATCGCCGCCGTGCTCGATTCGGGCGACAGTCACGACCAGCATATCGATGACACGCTCGTCGCCGGCGCCGGCCTGTGCGACGAAGGCGCGACCCGCGCCATCGTCGAGGGAGGCCGCGCCGCCATCGAGTGGCTGATCGAACAGGGCGTGCCCTTCACCCGCGACCCCACGGCCGAACTGGGCTTCCACCTGACCCGCGAGGGCGGCCACAGCCAGCGCCGCATCATCCACGCCGCCGACGCCACCGGCCACGCGGTGCAGGTCACGCTGGAACAGAAGGTGCGCGCGCATCCGAACATCGCGCTGTTCGAGCAACACGTGGCGATCGACGTCATCACCTCCGACAAACTGGGCCCCACCGGGGTGCACTCGGGCGCGCCCGCGCTGGTCGGCCAGCCGCGCTGCTACGGCCTGTATGTGCAGGACATCGAGAGCGGCAAGGTGCTGACCTTCGAGGCCGAGCATACCGTGCTGGCCACCGGCGGCGCCGGCAAGGTCTACCTGTACACGACCAATCCCGATACCGCCACCGGCGACGGCATCGCCATGGCCTGGCGCGCCGGCTGCCGGGTGTCGAACATGGAATTCATCCAGTTCCACCCGACCTGCCTGTACCACCCGTATGCGAAATCGTTCCTGATCACCGAGGCGATCCGCGGCGAAGGCGGCTTGCTCAAGCTGCCGCAGGAAGCCGGGCCGCTGGCCGGCACCCGCTTCATGCCGGCCCACGACGAACGCGGCGAACTGGCCCCGCGCGATGTCGTCGCCCGCGCCATCGACTTCGAGATGAAGAAACGCGGCCTGGATCACATGGACCTCGACATCAGCCACCAGGACCCGGAGTTCCTCAAGGAGCACTTCCCGACCATTTATGCGCGCTGCCTCGAACTGGGCATCGACATCACGCGCGCGCCGATCCCGGTGGTGCCGGCCGTGCACTTCACGTGCGGCGGCGTGGTGACCGACCTGGCCGGGCGTACCGATATACCGGGGCTGTACGCGGTGGGCGAGACCGCCTGCACCGGCCTGCACGGCGCCAACCGCCTGGCCAGCAATTCGCTGCTGGAATGCGTGGTGGTGGGCCGCGCCTGCGCCGAACACATCCGGGCGAGCGGCCCGATCGAGAACCCGGCGCTGCCGGCCTGGGACGAGAGCCGGGTCACGAACGCGGACGAAGAAGTGGTCATCGCCCACAACTGGGACGAGCTGCGCCGCTTCATGTGGAACTATGTCGGCATCGTGCGCACCACCAAGCGCCTCGAGCGCGCCCAGCACCGCATCAAGCTGCTCAAGGAAGAAATCGACGAGTACTACCGCAACTTCCGCATCACGCCCGATCTGCTGGAACTGCGCAATCTGGTCGAGGTGGCGCACCTGATCGTCCAGAGCGCGCTGTCGCGCCACGAAAGCCGCGGCCTGCATTATTCGCGCGACTTCCCGGACACCTTGCCGAAGGCGCTGCCGAGCGTCCTGACGCCGCGCCGGCGCTGACCGATGTCGACGCCAGGCTACCGGCTGACCCCGGCCACCGCCCTGCTCCTGACCATTCCGCCCGTGCTGTGGGCTGGCAATGCCGTCGTCGGGCGCCTCGTGCGCGACGCGGTGCCGCCGATGACGCTCAACCTGATCCGCTGGTCGATCGCGCTGGCCGTGCTGCTGCCGCTGGGCCGCGCCGCGCTGCGCCCTGGCAGCGGCGTGCTGGCCAACTGGAAGCGCTACAGCATGCTCGGCCTGCTGGGCGTCGGCTTGTACAACTCGCTGCAATACCTGGCGCTGCAAAGCTCGTCGCCGATCAACGTGACCCTGGTCGCGTCGGGTGTACCGGTGTGGATGCTGCTGGTGGGGCGGCTGTTCTTCAAGGTACCGGTCAAGCGCAGGCAGATAGCGGGCGCGGTGCTGTCGATCGCCGGGGTGCTGGTCGTGATGTGCCGCGGCTCGCTGGCCGAGCTGGCGGCGCTGCGGCTGGTGGCGGGCGACCTGTACATGATCCTGGCGACCATCGCCTGGTCGTTCTACAGCTGGCTCCTGATGCAGCAAAAGGACGTGCCGGCGCTGCGCGCGGACTGGGCCGCCTTCTTGCTGGCCCAGGTCGGCTTCGGCGTGCTGTGGTCGGGCGCGCTGGCCGGCGGCGAGTGGGCGTTGAACGGTGTGCACATCGCCTGGAGCTGGCCGATCGCCGCCGCACTGCTGTACGTGGCGCTCGGGCCGGCCATCATCGCCATGCGTTGCTGGGGCGCGGGCGTGCAGCGCGCCGGTCCCAGCCTGGGTTCCTTCTTCATCAACCTGACCCCGCTGTTCACGGCGCTGTTGTCCTCCGCCTTCCTGGGCGAGGCGCCCCACCTGTACCATGTGGTGGCGTTCGGCATGATCGTCGGAGGAATCGCGGTCTCCGCCCGTTGAATGAACCGCTGATCGGGGGAATCGTGTGTCCTCGGCCGAATCGCTGATGTTACGATCCCATGCATGGGAGGCGCATTTTCAGGAGCAGGCAGCATGGCAGAAGGTTTCAACACCCACGACGGAGTCGACGCGCTGGCGTCGTTTCTCGAACGGCACCCGCGTACGCTGGTCCTGACCGGCGCCGGGCTGTCGACCGCCTCCGGCATCCCCGACTACCGCGACCGTGACGGCGCAAGGCGGGGCCGGCTGCCGATCCAGGGGCCCGAATTCCGGCGCGACCGCGCCACCCAGCGCCGCTACTGGGCGCGCAGCATGGTCGGCTGGCCGCTGCTGGCGCGCGCCGCGCCGAACGCGGGACACCGGGCCTTGGCCGCGCTCGAAGCCGGCGGCAGGCTTGGCTTCATCCTGACCCAGAACGTCGACGGCCTGCACCAGCAGGCCGGCAGCCACGCCCTGCTCGAATTGCACGGCAATATCCACCACGTGGCCTGCCTCGGCTGCGGCGCCCGCTTTCCGCGCGCCTTCGTGCAGACCCAGCTCGAGTTCGCCAATCCGGCCCTGCTGCAGGCGATGGCCGCGCCGCTGCCGGACGGCGATGCGGCGCTCGACCCGGACGCCGTCACCGGCGTCGAGATTCCCGCCTGCGTGCACTGCGGCGGCGTGCTGATGCCCGACGTCGTCTTCTTCGGCGATAACGTGCCGCCGGCGCGCACCGCCTGCGCGCTGGCCCAGATGGAATCGGCCGATGCGCTGCTGGTGGTCGGCTCTTCGCTGATGGTGTATTCGGGCTTTCGCTTCTGTCGGCTGGCCCAGGCCGCCGGCAAGCCGATCGCCGCGGTCAACCTGGGCCGCACCCGCGCCGACGACATGCTGGCGCTCAAGCTCGAAGCGTCGGCCGAACAGGTCCTGCCGCTGGTGGCGCAGTTGCTCGAGGCGTACCTGCCGGCGCCTTTACCTTCCGAGCTTATCGACCATAGGGGAACCTTGTGATCAGTACCTATCGTAAGCCACGCGCCACGCGGCGCCTGTCGACCGGCGCCGCCGTTGCCGGCCTTGGCCTGCTGGCTTCCTGGCTGTTCGTGCGCGCCAGGTCGCGCCGCGCCGAGCGCGAACATCCGCCCACCGGACGGTTCATGACGGTCGATGGCGTCAAGCTGCATTACCTCGAGCGCGGCCAGGGTCCCGCGCTGGTGCTGTTGCATGGGAACGGGGTCGACGCCACCGACTGGGAGCACAGCGGCCTGCTCGATGCCGCTGCCGAGCATTACCGCGTGATCGCCTTCGACCGTCCCGGTTTCGGTTACAGCGAGCGCCCGCGCAGCACGGTGTGGACGCCCGCCAGGCAGGCGCGCCTGCTGCATCACGCGCTGCAGGAATTGAACGTCGAGAGCGCCATCGTCGTGGGTCATTCCTGGGGCACGCTGGTGGCGCTCAGCCTCGGGCTGCAGGTGCCGGATTTCGTGCGCGGGCTGGTGCTGGTGTCCGGTTACTACTATCCGAGCGTGCGCCTGGACGTCATGGTCGGTGCGCCGCCCGCCCTGCCGCTGGTGGGCGACGCGCTGCGCTACACGGTGGCGCCGCTGGCCGGCCGGCTGATCTGGCCGGCCGCGATCGGACGCGCGTTCGCGCCGATGCCGGTGTCGGAAAGCTTCAGCAGGGTGTCGCCATGGATGGTGTTACGCCCGGCCCAGCTTCGGGCGAACGCCGCCGATGCCGGCCTGATGGTGCCGGCCACGATGTCGCTGGCGCGGCGCTATGGCCGCCTGAAGATGCCGGTGCAGATCCTGTCGGGCGCCCAGGATGGCGTCTGCGACTGTGCGCACAATGCCGAAAAGCTGCATGCGGCGCTGCGGCATAGCGAGCTCTCGGTGACGCCGGGCGTGGGCCATATGCTGCACTATGCCGAGCCGGGCAAGGTGCTGGGGGCGATCGATGCGATCGCCGCGCAGGTCGGGCAGCCGGCGCACTTGCCGGGCGCACGGGAGAACGCGATTGCCGCCGCCGCCGAGAGCGGCGTGTAGGATCAGCTATTGCCGAGCTTGATCGCCAGGCCCGCGACCAGGCTGGCCGCCATGCCGAGCGACAGCAGGCCATGCAGGCCGGTCGAACCGATCGAGGATTCGGCCGCCGCGTCGTCGCGCTTGAGCGCCATCGCGCGGCCCAGCACCACCGGGCGCAGGAAACCGCGGATGCCGACCAGCAGCATGCCGATGCCGAAGAACAGTTCGCCCTTCATGTCGTACATGATGCCGTCGAGTAGCTGGGGCACGCCCAGCAACAGGCCGAAACCGAGCCAGAACAGGCGAAAGCCGAGCGAACGTTTCAACTTGTCGGAAGTCGTCATGAATATCCTGTCAAAATAATGGTTCGTACCGAGGCTCAGACAATGCGCAGCGAATAATCGGTGGCGCGCACATCCTTGGTCAGGCTGCCGACCGAGATGCGGTCGACGCCGGTGCCGGCAATCGCACGCACGGTCTCCAGATTGATGCCGCCCGACGCCTCCAGCAGCGCGCGGCCGGCGTTCACCGTTACCGCCTCGCGCATGCGTGCCAGGTCGAAGTTGTCGAGCAGGACCGACTTGACGCCGGCGCCCAGGGCTTCCTCGAGCTGGGCGATGGTCTCGACCTCGATCTGCACCGGCGCACCCGAATTCAAACTGGCGGCCGCCTGCAGCGCGGCCGTCACGCCGCCGGCCGCCGCGATATGGTTTTCCTTGATCAGGATGCCGTCATAGAGCGCCATGCGCTGGTTCTTGCCGCCACCGACGCGCACCGCATATTTCTGCGCCAGCCGCAGGCCGGGCAAGGTCTTGCGGGTATCGAGGATCGCCGCATTGGTGCCGGCGATGACGTCGACGTAGCGCCGGGTGGCGCTGGCCACGCCCGACAGCAGCTGCATGAAGTTCAGCGCACCGCGTTCGGCGGTCAGCAGAGAACGCGGATTCGCCTGGATCGTACAGACGGCCGAATCGGGCGTCATCAGGTCGCCTTCGGCGTAGTGCCAGTCGACCTCGGTATCCTGGTCGACCGCCAGCATCAGGCCTTCGAACCACGGCGCGCCGCACAGCACGGCCGCCTCACGCACGATCACGCGCGCCGTGACGCGGGTGTCGCCGGGCACCAGCATGCCGGTGAGGTCGCCGGTGCCGACGTCTTCCAGCAGCGCGGCGAGGATGTTTTGCTCGAAGGCCGCCTGCAGTTTGTCGTCGAACTGGGCGTGGGGATTCTTAAGTGTCGTCATGCCGGTCCTACCCCCGAGAACATCGGGGCGTTGTTTTCCAGTTTGCCGCTTGGCAGCGCCTTGGCGCGCCTGGCGGCGGCGAAATCGAGCATGCGGTCGATCGAGCGCCTGGCCTGCAGGCCGACGGCGGGGTCGACGTGCACCTCATTGGCGCCGGATTCGAGCACCTCGGCCAGGTTGCGCAGGCCGTTCATCGCCATCCACGGGCAATGCGCGCAGCTCTTGCAGGTCGCGCTGTTGCCGGCGGTCGGCGCCTCGATGAAGGTCTTGCCGGGCGCGGCCAGCTTCATCTTGTGCAGGATACCGTTGTCGGTCGCGACGATGAAGTGGGTCGCGTCCATGGTCTGGGCCGCGTTGATCAGCTGGGTGGTCGAGCCGACCGCGTCGGCCAGGGCCACGACAGCGGCCGGCGACTCCGGGTGCACCAGCACCTTGGCGTTCGGGTATTCGGCTTTCAGCAAGTCGAGTTCGATGCCCTTGAATTCGTCGTGCACCAGGCAGGAGCCCTGCCACAGCAGCATGTCGGCGCCGGTCTTGGCCTGGATGTACGAACCCAGGTGGCGGTCGGGCGCCCACAGGATCTTCTTGCCCTGGGCGTGCAGCTCGGCCACGATGTCCAGGCCGATCGACGAAGTCACCATCCAGTCGGCGCGCGCCTTCACGGCGGCGCTGGTGTTGGCATACACCACCACCGTGCGGTCCGGATGCTGGTCGCAGAAGGCCGCGAACTCGTCGGCCGGGCAACCCAGGTCGAGCGAACAGGTCGCATCAAGGTCGGGCATCAGGATGGTTTTTTCGGGGCTCAGGATCTTGGCGGTCTCGCCCATGAAGCGCACGCCGGCCACCACCAGGGTCTGGGCCTTGTGGTCACGGCCGAAGCGCGCCATCTCGAGCGAGTCCGACACGCAGCCGCCCGTTTCCTCGGCCAGGTCTTGCAGGTCGGCGTCCACGTAGTAGTGGGCCACCAGCACGGCGCCCTTCTCCCTCAACAGGCGGCGGATGCGGTCCTTCAGCTCGGCGCGCTCGGCCATCTCGGGCGCGCTCGGCACTTTCGCCCAGGCCTGTGCGGTGCAGGCCAGGCCGGCCTGGGGCCGGTCGTATTCAAAGGTCTTGATAGGTACTGTTACGGCGTTCATGCTCGCGTGTCTCCTCGCGTCGGCGGGGTCGTGGCCCCGCCAATTCAACTCATTCGACGGATCAGTCGATGCCCTGGCTACGCAGGTATTCCTCGTAGCTGCCCTGGAAGTCGACGACGTCGTTCTCGCGGATCTCGATGACGCGGGTGGCCAGCGAAGACACGAACTCGCGGTCGTGCGAGACGAAAATCAGGGTGCCGGCGTACTTGTCGAGCGCGATATTGAGCGACTCGATCGACTCCATGTCCATGTGGTTGGTCGGCTCGTCGAGCAGCATCACGTTGTGGCGGCCCAGCATCAGCTTACCGTACATCATGCGGCCCTTTTCGCCACCCGACAGCACCTTGACCGACTTCTTGACCTCGTCGCCACCGAACAGCAGGCGGCCCAGGATCGAGCGCACGGCCTGGTCGTCGTCGCCTTCCTGGGTCCAGCGGCCCATCCAGTCGGTGAGCGTCTCGCCGCTGGCGAATTCCTCGGTCGGATCCTGCGGCATATAGCCGGGATTCGCGTTTTCGGCCCACTTCACGCGGCCGGTGTCCGGCTGCAGGCCGCACAGGTCGCCGCCGATCGCGCGCAGCAGCGTGGTCTTGCCGGCGCCGTTCGCGCCGATGATCGCGATGCGCTCGCCAGCCTCGACCATGATCGAGAAGTTCTTGAACAGCTGGCGGTCATAGGCCTTTGAGATGTTCTCGGCCTCCACCGCCAGGCGGTGCAGCTTCTTCTCGCCCTCGAAACGCACGAACGGATACGCGCGCGAGGACGGCTTGAACTCCTCGATCTTGATCTTGTCGATCTGCTTGGCGCGCGACGTCGCCTGGCGCGCCTTGGATTTGTTGGCCGAGAAGCGGCGCACGAAGTCCTGCAGCTCGGCGACTTTCTCCTTGGCCTTGGCGTTGTTCGCCAGCTGCTGGTTGCGCGCCTGGGTCGAGGCCAGCATGTAGTCGTCGTAGTTGCCCGGATATACCTTCAGGGTGCCGTAGTCCATGTCGGCCACGTGGGTGCACACCTGGTTCAGGAAGTGACGATCGTGGGAAATGATGATCATGGTGGAGTTACGCTCGTTGAGCATGTTCTCGAGCCAGCGGATCGTGTTGATGTCCAGGTTGTTGGTCGGTTCGTCGAGCAGCAGGATGTCCGGATTCGAGAACAGGGCCTGGGCCAGCAGCACGCGCAGCTTCCAGCCGGGCGCCACGGCGCTCATCGGGCCCTGGTGCAGGTCGGTGCCGATTTCGAGGCCCAGCAGCAGTTCGCCGGCGCGCGCCTCGGCCGAGTAGCCGTCGTATTCGGCGACCTTGCCTTCGAGTTCGGCGGCCTTCATGTAGTCGTCGTCGGTCGCTTCCGGGTTGGCGTAGATCGCATCGCGTTCGGCGATCGCATTCCACAGCTCGGTGTGACCCATCATGACGACGTCCAGCACGCGCACGTCTTCATACGCGAACTGGTCCTGGCGCAGCTTGCCGAGGCGCTCGCCCGGATCCAGGCTGACGTTGCCGGCGGACGGCTCGAGGTCGCCGCCCAGGATCTTCATGAAAGTCGACTTGCCGCAGCCGTTGGCGCCGATCAGGCCATAGCGGTTGCCTTCGCCAAATTTGACGGAAATGTTCTCGAACAGCGGCTTGGCGCCGAATTGCATCGTGATATTGGCTGTGGATAGCACTCTATTACCCCAAAAAGCATATTTGATTAACCGGCTATTTTACCATTGCCTGCCCCTGGCGGCGAACGGGGCGGGATTTTCGACAGCCGCGGCTCAGGCGCGGCGCAAGGTCGGATAGTCGGACAAGGTCAAGGTGAAGCCGTCGGCGTCGGACACCAGGTGTCCCTGGGCGCCGAACGGAATGGTGACGCGGTGGTCGATGTGGCCGAAGCTCAGGCCCGTCAGCACGGGCGCCGGCAAGGTATCGCGCAGATAGGCCAGCATGGCGTCGAAGTCGTAGCCGTTGTCGAGCGGCCCCAGGCGGTAGCCGGAGAAGTCGCCCAGCACCACGGCCTGTTGATGGTCCAGCACGCCGGCCTGCATCAGCTGCAGCAGCATGCGTTCCACCCGGTATGGGTGCTCGCCGATATCTTCCAGCCACAGGATGCCGTCGTCGATGCGCGGGAAATACGGCGTGCCGATCATCGAGGAGATCATGGCCAGGTTGCCGCCCCAGACGGTGCCGCGCAGGTCCAGCAGCGGATTGCCTGCCGCCCGCTCGGTGATCGTATGGGTGGGACCCGTCAGGCAGGACCAGAAATCGTCGATCGTGAACGCGACCTGGTCGATGGCGCCGAAGTCGCCCGCCACCATCGGCCCGGCATAGCTCAGGCCGCCCGACTTCGCCATCAGGCCCATGTGCAGCGCCGTGATGTCCGAAAAACCAACCACGATCTTGCCGCTGGCGGCGATCGCCCCGAAATCGATGCCTGGAAGCAGCCGGCTCAGGCCGTAGCCGCCGCGCAGCGCGATGACGAGGTGGATGTCCGGATCGGCGATCGCGGCATGCAGATGTTCCAGGCGCGCGGCATCGGTCCCGCCGAAGCGCTGGTGGGTGCAGCTGTGATCATAGTAATTGCGCACCAGAAAGCCCTGCTCCTCGAAGCGCGCAATGGCGCGCTCGAGCGCCGAGGGGTCGGAAATACAGCCGGCGGGCGCCACGATGGCAATGCCGAGACGGGAGGTGATCACTGTTTGACGAAGAGCCGGGGTGTTGAATTTGGCAACATCTTACCCCGCGCATGGGAGTCGATCAAGGCAAGGATGCGCTCGACCAGCTGCGGTGGCAGGTCGTGGCCCATCCCCTCGATGATTTCCAGCCGCGCACCCGCGATATGCGCGGCGATATCGTGCCCGCAGGCGGGGGGCAGGAGCGGGTCGGCGGCGCCATGGATGACGAGGGTCTGCGCCGTGATCGTGGACAGGAGCGCGCTGCGGTCCCCCGCGGCAATAAGCGCCAGCATCTGGCGCGCACTGCCGCTGGGGCAATAGCAACGGCGCATGGACCGAGTAATGCGCTTGCGCAGTTGCTTCTCTGGCGTCGGATAGGACGGGCTGCCCAGTTCCTGCAGCAGGGTGACGGCGTGGTCGATGACGCTGTCGAGGTTGGCCGGATCGGCTGGGCGGCTGGCCAGCGCCTTGCGCACCCTGGCGCTTGGCCCGGGCAGGCCGCGCCGGCCGCTGGTAGCCATGATGGCGCTCAAGCTCCTCACCCTTTGCGGATGGCTCACGGCCAGGTGCTGGGCGATCAGGCCGCCCAGTGCCGAGACGCCCACCAGGTGGGCCCGGGCGACGCCCAGCGCCGACAGCACACCGAGGGCGTCGGCCGCCATGTCGTCGATACCGTAGGGAGGGCGCAGTGGCCAGCCGATGGCCGACTTGATACGCGCCAGCGCAAGGCTGGGTGTGCCGGCGTGGTCGAACCGGGTCGACAGCCCACTGTCGCGATGGTCGAAGCGAATGACGTAAAAGCCGAGCTCGACCAGGCCATCGACGAAGTCGTCCGGCCAATTGGTCAGTTGCATGCCGAGGCCGTGGATCAGGAGCAGCGGCGCGGCCTTCGGGTCACCCGCGGTGTCGAAAGCGATACGCAGTCCGTTGGCGTTGAGAGTGGGCATGACGACAAATTCGCGATGCGCAAGGCAGCGCAGGAAATCGTTCGAAAATCGGACCTGGGAAGAGAGTCGCGTTCATAGGCTGCACGGGCACATGCCCGCCACAGCACGGATCGAGCATACCACCTTCGCTGCCCCACGTCGCAGAGTAGAGCGCATTCGTGTGCAGTCCGTGATCGATCGCGGTGTCGCCTGCACGCGCTGGGGCTGGCGGCGCAGGCGGCCGTCGGGCTCAGGCGGCCGGCTTGCGCGCCGCGGCGCGGCGTTCGGCGAAGAACGCCCTGAGCAAGGTACTCGCGTCGCCCGCCAGCACCCCGCCCACGACCTGGGTGTGATGGTTCAGCTTCTGCTCGTCGAACAGGTTCACGACCGAGCCACAGGCGCCGGTCTTGGGGTCGGTAGCGGCATAGACGACCCTGGACAGGCGCGCGTGCATCATCGCGCCCGAGCACATGATGCAAGGCTCCAGCGTCACATACAGCTCACAGCCTGGCAACCGGTAATTGCCGAGTTTTTCAGCAGCGGCGCGCAAGGCCACGATCTCGGCGTGCGCGGTCGGGTCATGGCCGCTGATCGGCTGGTTGAAGCCCGTCGCGATGACCTCGCCATCCTTGACGACCACCGCGCCGACCGGCACCTCGCCGCGGTCCCAGGCCAGCTGCGCTTGCGCCAGGGCCAGCGCCATATATTCCTCGGCCTGCGGGTCGAGTGCGACGTCGGATGCTGGATCCGGCGTCATTCCGCGATCTCGGCCCAGCAGTTCGGGGTTTCGTGCAGCACGAGCTTGTGCAGCCGCAGGCCGGTGCCGTAGCGGTCGATGAAGACGGCCCTCAGGATGTCGAACGCCACCTTGGCAAGGTTTTCGACGGTCGGGATGCGGTCGATCACGACCGTCTTGTGGTCCGGCAGCGACGACAGGAAGGCCAGCACCTTGTCATCCTTCTCATATACCAGGAAAGCATGGTCCCACACGTCGACCAGGTGCTGTTTTGCCAGCGCCTTGACGTCCGAGAAATCCATGATCATGCCATTGTCGGAATTGCCATCGGAATCGATCACCTCTCCGGTCAGCGTAATCTCAAGGGTATAGCGGTGCCCATGCAGGTTGCGGCACTGGCTCTTGTGGTCGGGAATCCGGTGTCCGGCGTCGAATTCGAGCTTGCGGGTAATGGTCAACATTGCTGCGTGAGGATCTTGTTAAGGAATCTGAAGGAGTTTATGGGTCTGGAGGCTGAGCTTCCACTTCGGGTTGGCGCGGCAGGTCTCGATCGCCAGGCGGATGTTCTGGGCCGCCAGCGGGCCGTCCATTGCCTGCACATAGTAGTGCTCGAAGTCGAGCCCTTCGTAGGCGGCCAGGTCCTGTCCGGCCTGCGGAATGACGACCTTGATCTCGCTGCCCTTGTGCACCACCAGCGTGGAACCCATTTTGGGGCTGACACAGATCCAGTCCACGCCTTCCGGCACCGGCAGGGTGCCATTGGTCTCGATCGCGATGGTGAAGCCGCGCGCGTGCATGGCGTCGATCAGCGGGCGGTCGAGCTGGAGCAACGGTTCGCCGCCGGTGAACACGACATATTTGCTGGCCGGGTAGCTGGCCGGCCACAGGCTGTCGATCTCGGCCGCCAGCAGGTCGGCTTGCTTGAATTTGCCGCCACGCTCGCCGTCGGTGCCGACGAAATCGGTGTCGCAGAACTGGCAGACGGCGTTCAAGCGGTCGGCTTCACGACCGGTCCACAGGTTGCAGCCCGAAAAGCGGCAGAACACGGCCGGCCGCCCCGCGTGGGCGCCCTCGCCCTGCAAGGTATAGAAGATCTCTTTGATGCTGTAAGTCACGTTAAGCCTCTCGTCAACCTTCCATTATAGCGCGCCGGGCGCCGGGACGTCGACGGCGGCGGCTGTTCCACGCACGCCAGGGCAAGCACAAGGACGTGAAGCAAGATGATGTTTCTACCACCAGCGGGCGGTATGGCCCTACGGATGTTCGAATGACGGAAAAGCGCATAGCACGTGGGCGCCGCCCCGGCGGTGTGGAATTCCACCTCGCCAACGTCCTTGCTATAAATCAATAGCTTGAACCTGTGCAGGCAGCAGAATCGGTCCCTATCGGCAACTCACGGCTTGCCGCTACCGATACCGATACCGCAATCTGACGCAGAGGATGGCTCATGAGTTTACCAAGCACCGGCGCCGGCCCGACAGCCCTGGTCCAGGATGTGGCCTTCGTGGGACAGTTGATGGAAAGCCTGTCGGTGCCGGTGTTCGTGCTGGACACCGAGGCCCGCGTCACCATCTGGAACCGGGCCTGCGCCCAGCTGACCGGGGTGCCGGCGGCGCAAGTGCTCGGCACGGGCGACCACTGGCGCAGCTTCCATCAGCTCCAGCGGCCCACCCTGGCCGACATGGTGCTCAAGAGCCAGCGCGCGCCGCATCCAGCGCGACCGCGGGACCTGGCGGCGCAGTCCGCCGCCCGTGGCCCGCTCGCCCTGTCGATCGAAAGCTGGTGCGATATGCCGCGCGCCGGCCGCCGGCGCTACCTGGCGGCCGACGCCAGCCCGATCTTCAACGCCAGCGGCCAGTTGTCGGCGGTCGTCGAGACCCTGCGCGACCTGACCGATGAGAAAATGGCCCAGATCGCGCTCGAGCAACTGGCCACGCGCGATGGCCTGACCGGCCTGGCCAACCGGCGCTGCTTCGACGACACCCTGCAGGCGGAATGGACGCGCGCATTGCGCCAGATGCAGCCGCTGTCGCTCCTGATGGTCGACGTCGACAACTTCAAGGCCTATAACGATGCGCATGGACATATGGGCGGCGACGAGTGTCTCAAGCGGGTGGCGCGGGCCGTGGCCAGCGAGATGCGCGCCAACGACCTGGTGGCCCGCTACGGCGGCGAGGAATTCGCCGTCATCCTGCCCAATCAGTCGCTCAAGGGCGCGGCCATCGTGGCCGAGCGCATCCGCTGCCGGGTCGAGCAGTTGCGACTGCCGTGCCGCTTCGCCGCCGGCCACGTCACGGTATCGATCGGCGCCGCCACCGCCATCCCGGGGCCGGACAACCACGCGGGCCAGCTGGTGGCGATCGCCGACGCCGCCCTGTACCGGGCCAAGCACCTGGGCCGCAACCGCATCAGCCTGCCGATGACCGCAGCCGCGTAAAGACGCGCATGAGCTGTGCTTCGACGGCTGTTCTTTCCTTGTCGGATAGACTATCCTGCGCGATTGTCTATTTTTCAAGGAGACATCGTGTTCCAATCGACCCTGTCGCGTACCACGCTCGCGATCTTGATTTCCGGCGTGCTGCTGGCCGGTCCGGCCAGCGCGGCGCCAGGCGCCGCCCCGGCGCCCAAGGCGGCTTCGGCCGATGTCCTCCCGTTCAAGGCGACCGAGAAGCTGCTCCCCAACGGCCTGAAGGTGATCGTGGTGCCGACCGGTTTCCCGAACCTGGTCTCGGTCCACATCCCGGTGCAGACCGGATCGCGTAACGAGGTCGAGCCGGGCAAGTCGGGCTTCGCCCACTTCTTCGAGCACATGATGTTCCGCGGGACGCCGGCCTACCCGCCCGAGAAATACCAGGAGGTGATCACGAAGGCCGGCGCGCGCCAGAACGCGTACACCAGCGACGACCTCACCAACTACTACACCACCTTCGCCAAGGAGGACCTGGAGACGGTGCTGAAGGTCGAGGCCGATCGCTTCCAGCACCTGTCGTATCCGGTCGCGGCCTTCAAGACCGAGTCGCGCGCCGTGCTGGGCGAGTACAACAAGAACAGCGCGAACCCGATGTCGAAGCTGTTCGAGGTGCAGCGCGACGCCGCCTACACCACCCACACCTACAAGCACACCACGATGGGCTTCCTCAAGGATATCGAGGACATGCCCAACCAGTACGATTACTCGAAGGTCTTCTTCGACCGCTGGTACCGCCCCGAGAAGACCACCATCATCATCGCCGGCGACGTCGAACCGGCGACAGCGATCGCGATGGTCGAGAAATACTGGGCCGGCTGGAAGCGCGGCGCCTTCACATCGAACGTGCCGGTCGAGTCGGCGGCGCGCGGCGCCCGGTACCGCCACGTGGCATGGCAGACGCCGACGCTGCCGCTGGTGACGGTCGCCTACCGCGCCCCGAGCTTCGTCGCCCGGCAAAAGGAACAGGCGGCGCTGTCGATGGCGCTGTCGCTGTCGTTCGGCCGTACCTCGCCGCTGTACAAGCGCCTGGTGCAGGACGAGCAGAAGGTCGACCAGCTGTTCGATTTCACCCCGAACCGGGTCGATCCGACACTCGCCACCATTGGTGCGCGCGTGAAGAACCCGGCGGACGCCCTGATGGTGCGCGACGCTATCTTGCAGACGGTGGCCAGGCTGCGTGACGAACCGGTGAGCGAGCAGGAGCTGGAAGCGGCCAAGTCGGCCCAGAAGTATGGCCTGATCCGCTCCCTGGACAACACCGAGGCGATCGCCTCGACGCTGGCCTCGTACGTCCACTTCGAGCGCTCGTACGACACGCTCAATGCATATTATCGCGCGATCGACAGCTTGAGCCCGGCCGACCTGCAGGCCGCCGCACGCAAATACCTGGTCGACGACAGCATGGTGGTCACGACCTTGTCGCACGCCGCGCTGCCGAAGGGTATCGAGCAGTTGCCGAAGCTGGCGACGTTCGCGGCGCAGGCGAGCGACGCGAAGTTCGACGTGCTGGTGCAGAAATCGGCCCTGCCGCAGATTCGCTTCAAGCTGCTGTTCGCGGCCGGCTCGGCCCACGACCCGAAGGGCAAGGAAGGCCTGGCCGCCTTGAGCGCGGCGATGGTGGCGTCGGGCGGCTCGCGCGAGCGCAAGATCGACGAGGTGACCAAGGCGCTGTTCCCGCTGGCCGGCAGCCTCGCCGAGCAGACCGACAAGGAAATGACGACCTTCACCGGCACCATCCACAAGGACAACTGGGACCAGTTCCTCGGCATCGCCATGCCGCAGCTGGTGGATCCCGGCTTTCGCGAGGAAGACTTCCGGCGCCTGAAGGACGCCCAGCGTAATGCGCTGTTGCTGGACCTGAAGGACAATAACGAAGAAGAGTTCGGCAAGGAGCGGCTGCAAGCGAACGTCTTCGCCGGTACCGGCTACGGGCACCCGGTGCTGGGCACGGTGGCCGGCATCGACGCCATCACCCTCGACGACGTGAAAGCCTTCTACGCCCGGGCCTATACACGCGGCGCCGTGAAGGTAGGAATCTCGGGTGATGTGTCCGAGGCAATGACCGCCTCGCTCAAGGCCCGGCTGGCGCGGCTGCCCGAAGGCGCCGGCCTGCCGGCGACCAGCACACCGAGGGGCGCCATGCCGGACGGCCTGCAAGTCGACATCGTCGAGAAGAACACCCGCGCCACCGCGATCTCGTTGGGCCTGCCGCTCGAAGTCACGCGCGGGCATCCCGACTTCGCCGCCCTGTGGCTGGCCAAGACCTGGCTCGGCGAGCACCGCTCCTCGAGCGCCCACCTGTACCAGCGCATGCGCGAGGAACGCGGCATGAACTACGGCGACTATGCTTATATCGAGGCCTTCCCGCGCGGTATGTTCCAGTTCTTCCCGAACCCGAACCTGGCCCGCAAGGCGCAGCTGTTCGAAGTCTGGATCCGTCCGGTGGCGCCGCAGAACGGCCACTTCGCACTGCGCGTGGCCCTGCACGAGCTGGGCAAGATGGTCGACGGGGGCATTCCCCAGGCCGACTTCGAGACCACCCGCGATTACCTGCTGAAGAACGTGTTCGTCATGACTGCAACCCAGGACCAGCAGCTGGGCTACGCCCTCGATTCACAGTGGTATGGCACGCCGGAGTTCACGAGCATGATGCGCGACGCGCTGGCGAAGCTGCGCGTGGCCGACGTCAATGCCGCCATCAAGAAGCATTTGTCGGCCAGGAACCTGTCGGTGGTGATCATTACCAAGGATGCGGCAGGTCTGAAGCAGGCGCTGGTAAGCGATGCGTTCTCGCCGATCAAGTACGATGCCGACAAGCCCCAGGCCCTGCTGGATGAGGACAAGCGGATTGGCGAGATGAAGTTGAACATCAAGCCGGAGGCGGTCAGGATTACCCCGGCGGCAGAGGTGTTCGCCAAATGAGCTGGCTGGAAAACGTCGTCCCCGCCTGGGCGGGGCCCGGGTTTTCCAGCGCTGCAGCATTTCCATGGTGAGAGGTGCTGCGGGCTTGCCTCGGGCCCCCGCCTGCGCGGGACGACGTGCATGCTGCGACTTAGAGGTTCGAAGTCTGACGTTAAAAGTTCGTGGATCGCAGATCGACGTCATCGCAAACCCTGGAGTGCGAACTTATCGCAACTCCAGGAGTTCGCTTTAAGCGCTTATCGCATCATGCGATCCCAGCCGTGACGCACGGCCGATTTCATCTTCTCCCAGGTCGACTGATCCGCCGGATAACGGGTATCCCAATCGGTCCGCAGGTCGGTCTCGACATCGTTCCACGGACGGCCGCGGTACTTGTCGTTGAGCGCCATCTCGGAACCGTAGCTGTACGCCGGACGGTATTCGTCATATGCCTCGCCCGTCGCGCCATACACCGAGTTCCAGTGATTGCGATAGTAGGCATCGTCGTCGCCATCCGTCATGCGATCCCAGCCGCGACGCACGGCCGATTTCATCTTGTCCCAGGTCGAGGGACCGCCATCGCCCGGATAACGGCTGTCCCAATCGCTGCGCAGGTCGGTCTCGACCGCGTCCCAGCTACGGCCGCGGTACTGGTCGTTGCGCGCCATTTCCGAGCCGTAGGCATAGGCCGGACGGTATTCGTCGTACGAGCCGCCGGCGGCGCCGTAGGTGCTGTTCCAGTGGTTGCGGTAGTAGACATCATCGTCATTGTCGTCCGTCATGCGGTCCCAGCCATGACGCACGGCGTTCTTGACGCGGTCCCAAGCCGACGGCTCGCTGGTGTCGCTGCCGGTGGTGCTGAAGTCGCGGGTGCCGTCGATGCGGTTGTCCCAGCCGGTACGGAGCGAACCTTCGACATCGTCCCATGGCTTGTCGCGATACAGCTCGCTGCGGCGCATTTCGCTGCCGTACGAATAGGCCGGCTTCAGTTCCTCGAACCTGGTGCCGCTGGACGCGTAGGTGCTGTCGTAGTGGCTGCGATAGCCATCGTCGTCATCATCGCGGGTCATGCGTTCCCAGCCATGGCGGACGGCGGCCTTCACTTTTTCCCAGGCCGATGGCTCGCCGCCGGCGGCATGGCGGCTGTCCCAGTCGCTGCGCAGGTCGGTCTCGATATCGTCCCAGGCACGGTTGGTGTAGCGGCCGCTGCGGGCCGCTTCGCTGCCATAGCTGTAGGCCGGCTGGTAGTCGTCGTAGGACGCGCCCGTCGCGCCGTAGGTGGTGTTGAAATGCTGACGATAATAGCTGTCGTCGTCATCGTAGGCCGACGAGGACGAGCTGGCGCCGAGCCCGGTGGCCATCGGCGACGCGTCGGACTGGCCGCGCGAGAAGATGCGCACGCCGCTGCGCTGCTTGTCCAGGTTCGAGCCGCCGCCCGACAGCGAGCCTGCCTGGGTGTCGCGCTGCAGCGAATCGCTGCGGATCGAGCCTTCCAGCGCCGAACCCTGGATCGAGGAACCGCCGGCGGCTGCGCCGAGCGAGCTGCCGGCCAGCGGGCTGGCGCCGGCTGCCGGGGCGCTCGAGCCCTGGTTCGCGTCCTGGGCGGCGATGCGGTCGTTGTCCAGCTGCGCGCTGCCGGCCGACAGGCCGCCCTGCTGGCTGCTGTCGAGCGGCGAATTCTGGATCGGGTCGTCGCGCAGGGTCGAGCTTTGCAGCGAGGTGCCGCCGGTGGCGGTCAGGCCGCTATTGGCCAGCGGCTCCTGGTAGGTGCCGCCCACCGGACGGTCCTGGTTCAGGGAGCGCTGCTGGAACAGTTCGCGGTCGCCCGGATTGTCGAGCGTCGGTGTGGTCGATGCCTGGGCGTTGCCCAGCGGGCCCGATTGGGCCGACATCGACGCCGATTGCTGCATGCCGGCAGCGCTGCCCATGCGCATCGCGCCGGCGCTGATGCCGCCTGCCGCGAGGTCTGGGGTGTCGGTGGCATTCTCGTCGATGTCGGTTGGACCGTAGCGCTCGACGACATCGGCCGCGCGCTCGACTTCCGGCAGCGAATCGGCGACCACGGTCAACACGTGGTGGCCGCGGGTCACCGCGCCTTCGTAGCGGCTGACGTGTTCGGCGTTGTCCGAACCGAACAGGTCGCTGAAGAAGTTCTTGATACTGGCGGTGATGCCGGTATCGCCGTCGGCGCTGCGCTCGGTATCCAGGTCGGAACGGCCGCTCGGACTGTCGGTCTGTCCGGTCGGGTCGGCGTTGGACAGGCGGACATCAGTACGGGCGAAACCCGAAGACAGCAGTTCGTTCATCGCGTTCTGCGCATCGGTGCGGTTGTCGAACACCGCGACAAGAGTATGTTGCATGGTCGTTCCTCCGAAAGGTGGGGTACAGGCGCTGACGGCGATGTTGTCGCTCGATTGCGCTTTGTTGTCAAGATTACTCCAATACTGCTGGGGCACGCACACCATTGACCGTTGGAAAAATCTTGTCGGATGAGAACGACCTGAGTCGTGGGAGGCTCGCCTTACTGCTGTGTAGGCGCAGGATTGCAGGACAGCAAAAGGCCGGGCAAAAAGCCCGGCCGGGAAGGCTTCGGAACGGGCCGGTTGCGATCAGGCGAACGGATTGTCGATCGTCTTGATCTCGGGCGGCGGCAGTTCGTCCGGCAATTCGCGCGCCTCGAGCGCGGTCACGATCTCGCCCACCAGTGCGTGCAGGCGGCGCGCGCGCTCGAGGCCCGGCACGTCGGCGGTCAGGTCCACGTCGCCCGAGATCGTGATGCGGTCGACCCGGTTTTCCAGCATCAGGTCGCCGATGGTGACAACGTCGGCTTCATTGGCGAATGGCGTGAATGCGGCATTCTTCTTCTTGCTCATGATGGTCCTTTACGATCGGTTCTTGCGCTGCTTGATTTTCGGCAGGCGCAGCATGCGCTCCTTTGCCTTCGTCGACAGCGACGGCAGCAATTCGATGCCGACGATGCGCTCCAGTTCGGCCACCGGCACCACATTGATGGGCGCGTCGGCGCGGTTTTCGGTGAACCAGGCCGCGGCCAGCTTCTGGCGCGGACTGTACACCACCTTGTACAGGTGGGTCGGCACGATCACGTTGCCGACCTTCTTGAGACTGGCGCCCAGGAAGGCCGGGCCGGTGATGACATACAGCTCCCCTTCCTTGTTGGCCATGGTGCGCACGGCGTTCTCGATCGGGGCCCAGATGTGGCGGTTATGGTCGCGGTCTTGCGGCACCATATTGGCCAGCGAAAAGCTCTCGCGCTGGGTACGGCGGTCGGGCATGTTCGCATTGGGCGCCAGGTGGCCGCGGTCGAAGCCGCTGCGCGCATAATCCGACAGTTCGGCGCGCTGGCCGCGCGGCAGCCGCTGCTCGGCATGGAATTTGTCGTCGCGGTCCAGGCCCTTGGCGCGCTTGAGATTATCGGCGCGCACGTACTCGGCCGACCACAGCGGCGTGCGGGTCACGCCGGAATGCACGACCCCGAACACGCCGTAGCACAGCTCGCGGGTGGAGGCAGCCAGTTTCTGGTTGTGGATCTCGGGCGCCTGGCCGTCGAGGTAATGGACCGGGCAACTGGCGGCCTGGACCGCGCCCGAGGCAAACAGGGCGCCAGCGATGGCGTAACGGGCAAGGATCTTGCCCAGGGTAGAGCGAAGCATGATTGAAAGGCAATGATGAACAAAGCGGGCATTCTAGCTGAGCATGTGCTCCTGGGCATAATGGTTCATGGCGTGTGCGTGGAAGCGCGCGCGCACGATTGACTCGGCAGTTCCGTCTCGAATGATTTAAAATTGCCGTTTTCTCAATATGATTTTCCTTTTGGGAAACACGCACGCCACGAATGACCCACCCGCCGATCCCGGAGGATCTACGCCGTTTCGTCTTGACGAGCATCCCCTCCGTGCCCTTCCTGGAAGCCCTGCTGCTGCTGCGCGCCGATCCGAGCCAGCAGTGGGAGAGCGCCATGCTGGCCAGCCGGCTGTACATCCGCGAGCGGGTGGCCAGCCAGCTGCTGGCCGACTTGTGCACCGCGGGCATCGCCCGCCCCTGCGAGCCTCCGGCGGCGCACTGCCACCGCTACGCCCCCGTCAGCGACGCCTTGCGCGAACGGATCGATCGGCTGGCCGACCTGTACGCAAGACAGTTGGTCGACGTGACTCATCTGATCCATTCCAGCCTCGAGCGCCAGGCGCAGCAGTTTGCCGATGCCTTCCGCCTGAGGAAAGATGAGTGAGGATGTACGGGCAAGTACGTTCGACCTAATTTGTATGCAATAAACTCAACGCAACAAGCAGGCGCCAGACAACAATCATGTGCATACCTTTTGAAACGAAGTGATATGGGCGAAGTGATCTACACCCTCTGCATGCTGACCTCGCTGACCTGCGCCGTGCTGCTGTTCGCCAGCTACCGGCGCACGCGTCACCGCCTCCTGTTCTGGAGCGGAGCCTGCTTCGTGGGCATGACCTTGAATAATTTATTGCTCTTGCTGGACAAGGTCGTCTTCCCGACCCAGATCGACCTGCTGTCGTGGCGCCTCGCGAGCGCGCTGGTAGCCTGCCTGCTCTTGCTGTACGGCCTGATTTACGAAAAGGACTGAGGTGATGACCCATCTGCTGGCCGGCGCCATCGCCATGGCTTCTCTCATCATCGCCCTGTTCTTCTTGCGCTTCTGGCGCGCCAGCGGCGACCGCTTCTTCTTGTATTTCGCCTTGTCGTTCGCGATCGAGGGCCTGCACCGCGTGTACGCAGCGATGCGTGACGGCGGCGGCGAGGATTCGCCGCTGCACTACCTGATTCGCCTGCTCGCCTACGGCTTGATCCTGTGGGCGATCCTGGAGAAGAACTTGCCACGCAAGAGGCGCGAACCGTGAGTTTGGCGCACCCGGCGGCGGCGGCTTGCGTGCGCCCGCCACGAAGGCGCTGCGCCATAATTGGGTCATGTCAAACAGTCCATGGAGCTCAGCATGAACACTCCCGCTAATTCAGACCGCAAGCAAGGCGTCCCGGTTGCCGGCGCAGGCCAGGATAACCGTTCCGACAACCTGCTTCCGGGCGACGAGGGCGCCGAGGACGGCCGCTTCGACGTCGCCGAAGAAGTCAGCCTCGACCAGCACTCGGACGAAGCGCGCCGTATCGGCCAGGCCCCGTCGCAAGGCATCGCCGACGCGCTGCCCGAGTCGCTCAAGACGCCGGTGCCGTCGCAGCCGGTGCCGGACAAGTCCTGAGGCGCGAGGACTTTGCGCCGGCACGGCGCAACCGCGTTGACATGGCCCGCTGGGGCACTTAGATTGCCGACATCAATATATTGACGGGCCGCTATCATTTTGATCGACAACATACCGAACGGCAGTCACAGGAGCGTTCTCTTCATCTGCAAGCGGGCGATCGATGACCCGATCGTCAACCAGGTGTCGCGCGAGCTGCGCCAGGCCATCATCCGTGCGACCACGCCCGCCGATGGCCTGGCGCAGGCGCGCGGCGGCGATTTCGCCCTGATCCTGGTCGGCTACTCGGACGACGCCGAGGGGATGATCGAGACGATCCGCGCGGTGCGCGCCAATCCACGCTCGAGCCGCACGCCCATCGTCGCGATGGGCCTGCCGCAATCCCTGCCCTTCCCCCAGGAGCTGCTGTACGACGCGGGCGCGATCGCGGTGCTCACCGAACCGCTGTCGCCCACCATCCTGCGCGCCAAGGCGCGCTTCTACATCGACGCCTTCAACAGCCAGCTCGAACGGCACCGCGCCGAAGCGGAGCTCGAGCAGACCCGCTCGCGCCTGGAGCGCATCGTCGAAGCCGCCGAGCTTGGCATCTGGTCGTGGGACATCGATGCCGACCGGGTCGAGGCCGATGCCCGCATGGCGGCCCTGTTCGGCGTGCCCCGCGAGCGCCGCATGGATGCGCCGCTGGCCGCCTACCTGGCCGCCTTCCATCCGGACGACATCGAACCGACGATGGCCCTGATCAATGCCGCCATCGACGGCGAAGGCGCCTATTACGCCACCTACCGCGTCCGCGCCGCCGGCAATGGCTGGCGCTGGATGATCGCGCGCGGCCACATCGAATACGATGGCCACGGGGCGCCGCGCGAGGTGCATGGGGTGGTGATGGACGCCACCCGCCAGCGCGAGGCCGAACAGCTGCTGCACGCGACCGAGGAACGCTACCGCACCGTGTTCGACTCGATCGACGAGGGCCTGTGCGTGATCGACATGATCTATGACGGCGCGGGCAAACCCTGCGACTACCTGTTCATCGAGGCCAATCCCGCCTTCATCAAGCATACCGGCCTGGCCGACGCGGTCGGCAAGACGATGCGGCAACTGGTGCCCGCCCATGAACAGCACTGGTTCGACATCTACGGCAAGGTGGCCGAGACCGGCGAAGCCGTGCGCTTCGAAAACGAGGCGAAAGGCCTCGACCGCTGGTACGACGTGCACGCCACGCGCCTGGGCGCGCCCGAGAAGCGCCGCGTCGCCATACTCTTCACCGACATCACCGAGCGGCGCCGCTCCGAAGCGGCGCTGCGCATCATGGCCGCCGACCTGTCCGAGGCGAACCGCCTCAAGACCGAGTTCCTGGCCACGCTGGCCCACGAGCTGCGCAACCCGTTGGCCCCGATCCGCAGCGGCCTGCAGTTCATCCGGCGCTCACCTGGCGATCTCGACGCCGTGGGCAGGGTGCACGACATCATGGAGCGCCAGCTCGACCATCTGGTCAACCTGGTCGACGACCTGCTGGACGTGGCCCGCATCACGCGCGGCCAGGTCGAGCTGCGCTGCGAGCGGGTCGACCTGGCCACGATCCTGGCAGCGGCGGTGGAAACCAGCATGCCGCTGATCGAGGCGGCGCGCCATGGCTTCGACCTGCAGCTGCCCGACCAGGCCCTGGTGCTCGAGGCCGACCCGACCCGCCTGACCCAGGTGGTGAGCAACCTGCTCAATAATGCGGCGCGCTATACCCCCAAGGGCGGGCGCATCCGGCTTGCCGCCATGCGCGAAGGCGAGCAGGCGGTGGTGACGGTGTCCGACAACGGCATCGGGATCGCGCCCGAGGCGCTCGATGAGGTGTTTCGCATGTTTACCCAGGTCGGCCAGGCCCAGCAGCCGGGGTCAGGCGGCCTGGGCATCGGCCTGTCGCTGGTGCGCAGCCTGGTCGAGCTGCATGGCGGCAGCGTGAGCGCCGAGAGCGCCGGCACCAATGCCGGCAGCGTGTTCAGCGTGCGCCTGCCCCTCGCAAGTGCCGGCGCCCAGCCTGAGGTACCGCCGGCGGACGCTCCATCGGCGGACGCACCATCGGCGCGCGAGACGCCGATGCGCAACGTGCTGGTGGTCGACGACAACCGCGACGCGGCCGAGACCCTGGCGGCGCTGCTGAACATGATGGGCCACCAGGCGCCGGTCGCCAATGACGGCCGGCAGGCCCTGCGCATGCTGCCGAGCCTGATGCCCGACGTGGTGTTCCTGGACCTGGGCATGCCGGGGATGTCGGGCTACGAGGTGGCGGCCGCGATCCGGCAGGATCCGCGCCTGGCGGGTATCCGGCTGGTGGCCCTGACGGGATGGGGCGGCGAATCGGACCGTGCCAGGACGGCGGCGGCGGGGTTTGACGAGCACCTCACCAAGCCGGCGACGGTGGAGGCGATCGAGGATGTGCTGGGGCGAGTCTAGAACGAGCGGCCGCGGGGTGGGCGACGTCCCCTGTTCAAACAATACCTTCTGGTCAGGGGGCGATGTGAATTGAACGCGTGGACGGCGCAGCCGTCCACGCCACGGTGTTTTTTTCGTATCTGCTTTAGCCGACTTGCGCGACCGGCAGCGTATCGGCCTGCGCGCGGGCCGCGTCCTGGCTGGTTGCGAAGAACCGTTCGACCTTGTTGCCCGGCTCGGCGCTGCCGATCAGCTCGTGCATGCGGCTGGCGGTCAGGTCCCACGAGGTGCCGGCCACCACTTCACGCATGCGCTTGGCCATCGCCTGGCGCGCGTCGGCGGTAAGCGCCAGCTGGCGCTCGCAGGCGGCGATGAATTCGTCGTGCGACGCCGCGATTTCCACCACGTCGCCATACGGCACCTTGACGTCGGTGATCGGGGTCGAGACCGACGGCAGTTCGGCCGCCATGTACTCGAGTACCTTGGTCGGGCTGATGAACTTGGTCGAGTCGTTCATCGCAAACGGCAGCAGGCAGACATCCCAGCCGGCCAGGAACTGCGGCAGCTGGTCGTAGGTGCGCTGGCCCATGTAGTGCACGTTCGGCTGCTTCGGCAGGGTCGCCGGGTCGATCTTGACGACCGGGCCGACCAGCACGATCTGCCATTCTGGATGGGCGTCGGCCATGCTCGAGACCAGGTCGACGTCGAAACGCTCGTCGATCACGCCGTAGAAGCCCATGCGCGGATGCGGGATGTGCGCCTGCTCCGGGTGCGACAGATCGCGGTCGAGCGCCTGGCGGAAGTGCTTGGCGTCGACGCTGCTCGAGAAGCAGTGGGCATTGGCGTGGCGATCGCGCTTGGACTGGTACAGGCTCGGGCCGCCGGTGAAGACGACGTCGGCGATGTTCAGTAGGGCGCTCTCGCGCTGCAGCAGCTGCTTCGGCGCATTCTTGAACATGGCCAGTTCGTCCATGCAGTCATAGACCACTTTGGACGGCTTGAAGACCTGCAGCAGCGGCAGCGCCATCGGGGTATAGAACCAGACGACCGGCGCTTCGTCCGACGGCACCAGGTTCGCCAGCAGCGCCTGCATGGTCGGCAACTGGTCGTCATGGAAGCCGAATTGCTGGATCGGCGTGTGCGGACGGCAGACCGTGATGTTCGGTGCGACCTCGGTTTTCTCCAGGCGTGCCTCGCCTTCCGTGTGCATTGGCTCTTCGATGAACAGGATGTTGTAGTGTTCGGCCAGACGGGTCATCAGGTGCTGTGGACGCTGGAAGACGAAGTCCCAACGGAGGTGGCAAAACACGATCAGGGTCGGCATGTCGATTTCCTTTCGCCTCGACGGCGTTCTAGTAGTTGGCAAGTAAAACCGGACCGATTCTTTTCTCTCTCAAAAGACCGTGGCTTCGCACGGCTACTCGGTCGGACCGATGAATCGTATCATGCAATTTTCCCAATATTTTCAGTTGTGCAAAGCAATATTGCGGGGGATGTAACTAAACATTCTCCTCATATTGATGAGTTTCATAGGGAGAGTCCGTCTGCACGGCAATTTTCTGTAAGGGGCGTCCTACATCAAGACAGGAAAATCAACTACGAAAAAACGGCAAAAACTTTACCGTTTGCATGGGAATCGGGGGCCTGAATTACCGGTTTACCGCCCTTGCAGCCAATGCCCTAATTGTTCGGCGGTTCGTTTCCGGGGCGTCAGGCAGGGCGATAGGGTTCCGCGCCTTCGGCATGGCCATCGGCGCTGAACCCCGTCGCGATGGATACGCCCTCCAGGCCGAGCGACAATAGTGCATCGCACAACTCATCCACTTCGGCGGCCAGGTCGGCGGCCAGGTCGACCGGCTTCTCGACGCTGCCCCACGGCTGGCCGCCGTCGAGTGCATACAGGTTGGCGCGCAGCACCACGTGCTCGCCCATGTCGAGCGGCGCCACCGCGGCATGCACCGCGTCCGGGTCCAGGTCCTTGGACGCCAGCAGGCGCTTGGCTTCGGCCAGCACGCCGAGCGTCGCCAGTTCGGCCACGCCCTGCTCCTTGGCGCCATAGAACAGGTCCTGATACAGGAAGTTCAGCGCCAGGCGCTCGGGATCGCGCGCCAGCACGCGCGCCACCAGCGACGCCACGGCCTCGGTCCAGGCACGGTAGCGCTTCATGCGCGCCGCGAAGTAGTCATCGCTGGCCGCAGCGTCCTTCGGCACCCGGTAGAACGGATCGTCGCTGCGCTTGAGGGAGAAGCCGAGCAGGAAACGCAGTTCGAGCGCGGTCTCGTCAGGCGCCACCGGTTCGCCGGTCCAGCCGCGCATGCTGGCCTCGATGGTCGGCGCCGGCTGCAACTTCTTTTCGAGCAGCGAAGCCGCGGCCTCGCGCAGCATCTGGTGCAGGGTGCCGTAGGCCACGTGGTCGATCTCGGCCAGGTCGTAGGCGTGCTGCAGCAGCACCACTTTCGCGCCCGCGCTGTCCAGCCCGTGGGCCTGGAAGCTGGCGGCCAACGCCTCGAAAGCTGCTTCGTCCTGGAACGTCTCGCGCGCATCCAGCCCGCCCTGGCTGCGCACGAACAGCGGCACCAGGAAGGCATCGATCTCGTATTCAGGGCCGTCCTCGCGCCGGAAGCGCAAGGTGGCCGCTTCTTCTTCCACGCGGGCGCGCAGCAGGCGGCAGGCCAGCGGGTCGGTGTAGCGCGCCAGCTCGATCGCCTCGTACAGCACCTCGTCATGCTTCTTGCGGATCGCCTTGCGCACCAGGCCGGTCAAGGCTTCCTCTTGCTCGCCGCCGGGCGCCGCGGCGTCCTCGCGCTCGGCGATCTCGAGCGCCATATCGGCCATCAGCCGGGCCTGCGCATCGGTGTCGGGTTCGCGCGTATTATTCGAGGTGCGGGGGGCGGGACGCTTGTTCTTCGGCATATCGTAAGGCTCATGGAAAGATGGATGATCGTGCCGGCATGGTAACACCGCGCACGGGCACGGCGGGCCCCGCATGGCGCGCCGGCCCTGCAGGCGCCCGGCCCCGGTGTTATGCTTCGGGCAAAAACACCTCCTGAAAGCCCACCATGCTCGAAAAACTCTTCAAACTCAGCGAGAACAACACCACCATCCGCACCGAGATGATGGCCGGGCTGACCACTTTCCTGACGATGGTGTACATCATCTTCGTCAATCCCTCGATCCTGGGCGACGCCGGCATGCCGAGGGAGTCGGTGTTCGTCGCCACCTGCCTGGTGGCCGCCGGCGGCACCGCCATCATGGGCCTGTACGCCAACTACCCGATCGCGATGGCGCCCGGCATGGGCCTGAACGCCTACTTCGCCTACGCCGTCGTGCTCGGCATGGGCATTCCGTGGCAGGCGGCGCTGGGCGCCGTGTTCATCTCGGGCTGCCTGTTCATCGTCGTCACCATGGTCGGCCTGCGCGCCATGATCGTCGACGGCATCCCGCGCTCGATGCGGGTCGCGATCACGGTGGGCCTGGGCATGTTCCTGGCCCTGATCGCCCTCAAGAACGCGGGTATCGTGGTCGCCAACGAGGCCACGCTGGTCAAGGCCGGCGACCTGCACCAACCCGCCGCGATCATGGCCGTCACCGGCTTCTTCGCCATCGTCGCCCTCGACCGCCTGCGAGTGCGCGGCGCGATCCTGATCGGCATCGTGCTGGTGACGGTGCTCAGCTTCTTCTTCGGCGGGAACACGTACCAGGGCTTGTTCTCCGCGCCGCCATCGATCGCGCCGACCATGTTCCAGCTCGACATTCCGGGCGCGCTGGCGGCCGGCATCCTGAACGTGGTGCTGGTGTTCTTCCTGGTCGAACTGTTCGACGCCACCGGCACGCTGATGGGCGTGGCGCGCCGCGCCGGCCTCCTGGTCGAGGGCAAGATGGACCGCCTCAACAAGGCGCTGCTGGCTGACAGCGGCGCCATCGTCGCCGGCAGCATGCTAGGCACCTCGAGCACCACCGCCTATCTCGAGAGCGCCTCCGGCGTGCAGGCCGGCGGACGCACCGGCCTCACGGCGCTGACGGTGGCGGCGCTGTTCCTGGCCTGCCTGTTCATCGCGCCGCTGGCGGCCGTGGTGCCGCCTTACGCCACCGCACCGGCGCTGTTGTTCGTGGCCTGCCTGATGCTGTCCGACCTGGGCGACGTCGAGTGGGGCGACAGCACCGAAAGCATCCCGGCCGCGGTCACGGCGCTGGGCATGCCGTTCACCTACTCGATCGCCGAAGGTATCGCGTTCGGCTTCATCAGCTATGCGGTGCTCAAGCTGCTGACGGGCCGCGCGCGCGAGGTCAAGCCGGTGGTGTGGGTGATCGCCGCGCTGTTCGCCTTCAAGATCGTGTACGTGGGGACCTGAGGTCGTGCGCCGGCAGCCGCCAAACGGCGGCCCATACATGCTTGAATGCATCGCATCGCGCTGTCTTTGCGTTACAATGTCCGCCAACTCGCGGCTTTACCTAGATGCTGATGAAACCTTCTTCGATCCTGGCGCTGGCCCTGGCCGGCCTCCCGGGTGCGGCGCTCGCCACTCCCGACCTTCCCCAAATCGGCGACGTCCATGCGCCCCTGGCCGTGATGATGCCCGCCATTCCCGACGGCGGCTGGTTCACTTCCGCCGAACTCGGTGCAATCACGACCTCGGGCAACACCAACGGCACGTCGGTCACGGGCAAGATCGACGCCCGCCACGAGACGACGCGCTGGAGCCATGAATTCATCGCCAGCGGCTATTTCAAGGAAGACGAGTACGAGGACGAATTCGGCGAGCCCGTGAAAAGCCGCTCGGCCCAGCGCTGGGCCACCTCGGCCAAGGCGTCGCTCAAGCTGCTCGGCGAAGGCCGCCGCGCGTTCGTGCTGGCCACCCACACCGACGACCGCTTCGGCGCCTACCGCAAGTACTCGACGATCGGTATCGGCTACGGTTCGCGCTGGTACACCGCGCCGGACAAGACGCTCGACGTCGAGATCGGTCCGGGCTACTCGTTCGGCGAGCGCGAGAACGAAGACGAGGAAAACGGCATGACGGTGCGCAGCGCCGCCCAGTTCCGCTGGCAAGTCAGTCCATCGGCCTTCTTCGCCCAGACCGTGAGCGTCGAGAAAGGCACCGGCAACACCCATTCGGTAGCCGAGACTTCGCTCAGCACCAAGATCAACGGCAGCATGCAGATGAAGGCCGGTTTCAGCGTGCGCAACGACAGCAGCGTCCCTGAAGACAAGAAGAACACCGATACCCAGACCTCGCTGACGATGGTCTACTCGTTCTGACAGATCGCCCCCGAATCGACCGCCTGGTGGCGGCCGAGCAGCACCAGCGCCACGAAGCTGACCAGCGAGGCCGCGCTCAGGTAGTGGCCGACATGGCCCAGGCCGTGATTGGCGCCCAGCCACAGGGCGATATAAGGCGCCACCGAGGCGCCGAGGATGCTGGCAAGGTTGAACGTCAACGAAGCGCCGGTATAGCGCACCTCGGCCGGGAACAGCTCGGCCAGCAGCGTACCGAGCGGGCCGTAGGCGCAGCCGACCAGGCACATGCCCAGCACCATGAAGACACCGACCGGCAGCCATGCGCCGGCGCCGAACAGCGGACCGTATAGCAGGCCGAAGGTCCCGATCGCCACGCTCGCCAGCATCAGGGCGGCGCGCCGTCCGAGGCGGTCGGCCAGCAGCGCCGACAAGGGAATGGTCAGCGCGAAGAACACTATCGCGAACAGTTGCAGCAGCAGGAATTGCTGGCGCGTGAATCCCAGGCGCGTCGTGCCCCAGGTAAGCGCGAACACCGTCATCAGGTAAAAGAAGGCAAAGCCGCCCATGGCCGCGAACGCGCCCAGCAGCATCGTGCGGCCATGCTCGCGCAGTACCGTCGCCATCGGCATCCTGACGCGCGCGCGGCGCTCGAGGACCTTCTGGAAGTCGGGCGTCTCGGTGATCTTCAGGCGGATGTACAGGCCGATCGCGACCAGCAAGGCACTCCCCAGGAAGGGAATGCGCCAGCCCCAGCTGAAGAAGGCCTCGTCGCTCATCACTTCCCCCAGCAGCAGGAAGGTGGCGCCGGACAGGAAGAACCCGATCGGCGCCCCTAGCTGCGGGAACATGCCGTACCAGGCGCGCTTGCCCGGCGGTGCGTTCTCGGTCGCCAGCAGTACCGCCCCGCCCCATTCTCCGCCCAGGCCCAGGCCCTGGCCAAAGCGGCATAGCGCCAGCAGCAGCGGGGCGGCAACGCCGATCTGGGCGTAGGTCGGCAGCAGGCCGATGACGACGGTCGAGATGCCCATCGTCAGCAGGGCCGCCACCAGGGTCGATTTGCGTCCGATACGGTCGCCGAAGTGGCCGAACAGGGCCGAGCCGACCGGACGGGCCAGGAACGCGATGGCGAAGGTGGCCAGCGACTGCAGGGTCGCCGCCCCGGGGTCGCCGGCCGGGAAGAACAGCCCCGGAAAGACCAGCACCGCTGCGGTGGCATAGATATAGAAGTCGTAGAACTCGATCGTGGTACCGATCAGGCTGGCGAACAGGACGGTGCGCGGCTTGCTGGCCGGGGCGCCTGTGCTGTCAAGCGGTGCGGCGGTGTCGGGGGGCGTGAGTGCGGGTGCGGGCATGGCGGATCTCCTTGAAGGTCTCGCATACACGCCGCACGCTTCAATCCGGATGCAATGTCCCGTTGGTCCACATGAGTTCCAGGGTGGCGCCCTGGTCGCGCATGGTCACGAAGCTTAACCCTGCATACAGTGCGCGCGCAGCCGCGTTGTCGGCCCGTACGCGCAGTGCGATGGCATCGCTTTCTTGCTGCAGGGCGAGTAATACGGCGCGCGCGATGCCCCTGCGCTGCGCCGCCGTCGCCACCGACAGGTCGACCATGCGCAGCACGTCGTCGGTACGATCCAGCACCACCCGCGCCACCGGCATACCGGCCTCGATCGCCAGCCAGGTCTCGCACGCCGGATAGCGCCGCGCGTAATCGTCGAGCTGCAGCCTGCGCTGGTGCCGCCCGATGCCTTCGATGACGCTGCGCGGGACCGGCAGCGCCCCGAGATCGGGACGCGTGTCCAGGTATAGCGCCTCGAGAAAATCGTCGTCGGCCGGCGTGGGCGAACGCGCGTCCAGGCGGCCGAAGCGGCGCCGGCTCACCGGGCGGCGGACGGTGCCAGGCCCTTGGCCACCGCCAGCGCCGCCAGGCTGATCATGGCGGCGGCGCTCAGGTAGTAGCCGACGAACTCGAGCCCGTAATTGGTGCCCAGCCACAGCGCGATATACGGGGCCACCGAGGCGCCCAGGATGCCGGCGAAGTTGAAGGTCAGTGAACAGCCGGTATAGCGCACCTCGGCCGGGAACAGCTCGGCCAGCAAGGTGCCGAGCGGGCCGTAGGTGAAGCCGACGAGGCACATGCCGAGCACCATGAAGACAGTGACCCCGACCCAGCCGCCGGAGCCGAACAGCGGGCCATACAACAGGCCGAACAGGGCGATCGCGGCGCTGACCAGCATCATCGCGCTACGCCGCCCGCGGCTGTCGGCCAGCAGGGCCGAGGGCGGGATCGTCAACGCGAAGAACACCACCGCGACCAGCTGCAGCACCAGGAATTCCTGGCGCGTATAGCCCAGCTGGGCGGTGCCCCAGCTCAGCGCGAACACCGTCATCAGGTAGAAGATGACGAAGGTCGACAGCGCGGTCAAGGTCCCGAGCACCAGCGCGCGGCGATGGTCGCGCAGCACGGCCACCACCGGCACCTTGACCCGCGCCTTGCTGTCGAGGACTTTCTGGAAGTCGGGCGTCTCGGTGATCTTCAGGCGGATATACAGGCCCACCGCCACCAGCACGGCGCTGGCCAGGAAGGGAATGCGCCAGCCCCAGGCGAAGAAGGTATCGTCGTCCATCAATTCGCCGAGCAACAGAAACACGCCGCCGGACAGGAAGAAGCCGATCGGCGCCCCCAATTGCGGGAACATCCCGTACCAGGCGCGCTTGCCCGGCGGGGCGTTCTCGGTCGCCAGCAGCACCGCCCCGCCCCATTCTCCGCCCAGTCCGAGGCCCTGGCCGAAGCGGCACAGCGCGAGCAGCAGCGGCGCCGCGACGCCGATCTGGGCATAAGTCGGCAACATGCCGATCAGGATGGTGGATATCCCCATCGTGAGCAGGGCCGCGACCAGCGTCGCCTTGCGTCCGATACGGTCGCCGAAATGGCCGAACAGCGCCGAACCCACCGGCCGCGCGAAAAAGGCGATGGCGAAGGTCGCCAGCGACTGCAAGGTCGCGGCGCCCGGGTCGCCGGCCGGAAAGAACAGGCGCGGGAACACCAGCACCGCGGCGGTGGCGTAGATATAAAAATCGTAGAACTCGATCGTGGTGCCGATCAGGCTTGCGAACAGGACGGTGCGAGGCTTGTTGGCGGCTGGCGGTGGATCCAGTACGGCGTCGTTCATGCACCCGCCTGGGCGAGCGCCTCGCGCACGGCGTCGGCGCCGGTAGGACGCACCACGCGCGCCACTTCCTGGCCATCCTTGAGCACGACCACGGTCGGCCACAGCTTGACGCGGAACGACCGGCCCAGCGGGCGGCCGGGGCCGTCCTCGACCTTGATGTGCCGGGCGCCCGGATAGTCGCCCAGCGCCTGCTCGATCAGCGGCTCGGCGGCACGGCAGTAGCCGCACCAGTTGGTGCCGAAGTCGAGGGCGACCAGGCCCGGGGTGGCGTCGATGGCGGTGCGCTCGGGTTGGGACGATGCGTAAGGTGCGGCCATGGAGTCTCCTTGTTCTTGCGATTCGAGTACCGCAAGCGTACCTCAAATCCCGCTCCTTGGCATGTCGGCGGCGGCTCGGCGCCACCCGCGGATCGTGCGCCAGCGTGAGGCAGCTAACGGAAGCGGCCGCCCGAGGCTGTCACGCTGTGCTTCATCGTCAGTGAAAGGAGCACATCATGTCCGATGACCTCACCAAGCGCGGCCAGCAAGACCGTTCGCGCATCAACCTGCATGAAGATCACGAGGTCCGCTACTGGACCGAAGCCCTGGGCGTGACCCGCGAAGAACTGGAGCGCGCCGTCGGACAGGTCGGCGTCAGCGCCAGCGCGGTGCGCGAGCACCTGGGCCGCTGACACGCCAGCCTGATCCCGGTTCGATCGCGTGGGCCAGCCCCAGGGCCGGTCCGCGCTCTCTCTTGCGGCGCCGGCCGCGCCTTGCCGCAGGTCGCGTCATGTCCGCGCGAGGCGGCGTCGCACTTCACGCACCCAGTCAAGAAACGGAGCTACCGATGGAAATTCCGAAGCAACAGCAGCAACCGCCCGGCCATGAAGCCCAGCTTCACCCGCAAGCCGACCACGGCGAATCCAGCTACCGCGGCTGCCACCGCCTGCAGGACAAGGCCACCGTGATCACCGGCGCGGACAGCGGCATCGGCCGCGCGGTGGCGCTGGCTTACGCGCGCGAAGGCGCCGATGTGCTGATCGCCTATCTGAACGAGCATGACGACGCCAAGGAAACGGCGCGCCTGGTCGAGGAAGCCGGGCGCCGCGCCATCCTGGTGCCGGGCGACCTGGCCGACCCGGCCCACTGCCGTGCCATCGTCGACAAGGCAGTGGCCGAGTTCGGCCGGATCGACGTGCTCGTCAATAATGCCGCCTTCCAGATGTCGCGCGACTCGATCGAGGAGATCCCGGACGAGGAATGGGACTACACGTTCAAGGTGAACATCACCGCGATGTTCCATATCTGCAAGGCAGCGGTGAAGCACATGGCGCCCGGCTCGTCGATCATCAACACCACGTCGATCAACTCGGACAAACCAAAGCCCACGCTGCTGGCCTATGCGACCACCAAAGGCGCGATCGCCAACTTCAGCGCCGGCCTGGCCCAGCTGCTGGCCGAGAAAGGCATCCGCGTCAATTCGGTGGCGCCGGGACCGATCTGGACGCCGCTGATCCCGTCGACCATGCCGCCGGAAGAAGTCGAGAGCTTCGGCAGCCAGGTGCCGATGAAGCGCGCCGGCCAGCCGAAAGAGGTGGCGCCGGCTTTCGTCATGCTGGCGTCGGATGAAGCCAGCTACATCTCGGGCGCGCGCATCGCGGTGACCGGCGGCACGCCGATCCTGTAGATGGCCGTCTTCCTGCGCAGCCTGTTCGTCGCCATCGTCCTGGTGCTGGCTTATGGGCTCCTGGAGCCGTATATCCAACGGGCTCTCTACACGGCGCGCCTGGTCGCCATGCCGACGCCCCAGGCTTTGCCGGTGCCGGTCGAGGGCGTGCGGCCACGCGCGCTACGCGATACCTGGGGCGGCGCGCGCAGCGAAGGGCGCAGGCACGAGGGCATCGACATCTTCGCCAAGCGCGGCACGCCGGTGCTGTCGAGCACCGAAGGCATCGTCACGAAGGTGGGCACCAACCGCCTGGGCGGCCTGGTCGTATGGGTGATGGGCCCGGGCGGCCAGCGGCATTACTACGCCCACCTGGACCGCTACTCGGACGTCCAAGCCGGGATGCGCATCGAGGCCGGCCGGGTGCTGGGCTACGTCGGCAATACGGGCAACGCCAAGGGCACGCCGCCGCACCTGCATTACGGGGTGTACGACACGCAAGGCGCCATCAACCCTTATCCGCTGCTCAAGGCCGATCCAGCCTTGATCGCGGCGCCGGCTACAGCTCCGACGGCTGCGGCGCGGGAATCGGATCGCCAGACGGGGTCGGGACGCCAATCGGCGGCGCGCTAGGCTGGATCGGTGCAGGCTCGATCGGCTCGATGGGCTGCACCGGCTCGATCGGTTCGGGCGCCGGGGCCGGCAGTGCCTGCATCTCCTCGGGGACTTCCACCGGCAGCACTTCTTGCGCTTCGTCCGTGAAGATCTCTTCGACTTCTTCTTCCTCGACATAGCGGCGCGGCGCGGGCGCGCGCCAGCCGGGCAGCGTGGCCTTGGCGTCCAGGCTGCCGGCATCGAACGCGCCACGGAAGAAGTCGCCCACCACCAGCGCCGCATTGTGGCCGCCCTGCCCCCAGTAGCTGCTGCGGATCGTGACGCGGTTGTCGTTGAAGCCGACCCAGGCGCCGGCCACCAGGTTCGGGTGCATCATGATGAACCAGCCGTCCTGGTTGTTCTGGCTGGTGCCGGTCTTGGCGGCCAGGTCGCCGCGGATGCCGAAGCGGCTGCGCACCCCGTTGCCGGTGCCGCGCGTGACCACGCCGCGCAGCATGTCGATCAGCTCTTCCGCCGATTCGCGCGACATGGCCTGCTCCGGCTGGCCGCCGCCGAAATCGGCAATGACGTTGCCTTCGCGGTCCTCGATGCGGCTCACGAAGATCGGCACGTGGTACTGGCCCAGGGCCGCGATCGTGGCGTAGCTGCTGACCATTTCCAGTAATGTGACCGGACTCGTGCCCAGGGCCAGCGACGGCACCGCCTCCAGCCGGCTCTGGCGCACACCCAGGCCCCGGGCCAGGCGCACGATCGGCTGCAGGCCGACATCCTGGCTCACCTGGGCGGTGATCGTGTTCTTGGAAAATACCAGGCCGTCGCGCATCGGCATCGACCGTCCGCTATTGCCGTCCATGTCGGTCGGTTTCCACACGCTGCCGTTATCGCCGCGGAATTCCTGCACCACGTCGCGGTAGGCCTGGTCGGGCGCGATGCCGTGCTCGAGCGCCGCGCCATACACGAAGGGCTTGAAGGTCGATCCCGGCTGGCGCGCGGCCTGGGCCACGTGGTCGTACTGGTCGCGTTCGAAATCGCGGCTGCCGACCCAGGCCTTCACCTGCCCGCTGGCCGGATCGATGGCGACGAACCCCGCCTCCAGGCGCGACTTGGCGCTCTTGAGCGATTGCATGAAGCGGCGATCGGCCTTCAGGCGCTTGAGCGCCGCGGCCGGCTCTTCACCGCCCTCGAGCGCGCTGCGGTATTCGGCGCTCTCGCGCACGAAGGCGTCCAGCACGCGCGCGTGGGTGATCCAGTAGTACGAGAACGGATCGATGTTCGGTCGCATCGACGTGTACATGGCGGTCGCGGTCGAGCGCGGCACATTGGGGTTGGCCCATTCGACGTCGGCGATCGCCTGCAGGATGTCGGCCTGGCGCCGCACGGCGCGCTCGGCCGCCGCCTGCAGTTCGGGGTCGAGCGTGGTGCGCACCACCAGGCCGTCGAGCTGCAGGTTGTAGTCGTTCTCGTCGGCCCAGTCGAGCAGCCACTTGCGCACGTGATGGGTGAAATGGTTGTCCTTGCCGCTGCGGTCGGGCAGTCGCGCAAAGCGCAGGCGCAGCGGGCGCCTGACCAGCGCCTCGTAGCGTTTGTCGTCGAAGGCGCCGTGCTTGCGCATCTGGCCCAGCACCACGTTGCGGCGCGTCAGCGAGCGCTCGGGATTGGCCACCGGGTTGTAGTAGTGGGTGCCCTTGAGCATGCCGACCAGGGTGGCCGCCTCGAGGATGTCCAGCTTGCGCGCGGGCTTGCCGAAATAGGTGCGCGACGCCATCTCGATGCCGTAGGCGTTGTACAGGAAAGGCACCGTGTTCAGGTAGGCTTCGAGGATTTGCGTCTTGCTGTACGTGTTCTCGATCTTGATCGCGGTGATCAGTTCCTTCATCTTGCGGTTGATGCTGCGCGCACGGCCGATCTCTTGCGGGAACATATTGCGCGCCAGCTGCTGGGTGATGGTCGAGCCGCCCTGCGGGTCGCCCTTCACGCTGGCCCAGAGGGCGCCGGCGACGCGCTTGAAGTCGACGCCGTGGTGGTCGTAGAAGCGGTGGTCCTCGGTCGAGATCAGTGCCTTGACCACGTGCGGCGAGATCTGCGACAGCTTGACCCGCTCCTGCAGGCCCTGCTCGAAAGTGCCCAATGGGCGCCCGCCGGCGTCCAGAATGACCGAGGGCCGTGAACGGCTGGCCTGCTCCAGGTCGTCAATGCCGGGGGTAAATGGAATCAGGATCAGGAGCCAGGCCAGGATCGCCATCAGGCCGGCGGCCATGCCCCACAGGGACAGCAATGCCAGCTTGACCGGCAGCGGCCGGCCATGCAGGCGCTCGCGCGCGTTGGAGGTGAGCGCGCCGGCCCGGCTCGACGCGCCGGCGAACAGGCGCCGGGCCATCAGTTCGATGCGTTGCTGCACGGTGGGCGCGTCGTGCACGGTATCCGTGTTCTCGTTGTCGTGTTTCTGGTCCACTCGCTAATCCTGCCTGGTCAAACAATCAATGTGCGGCAAGTATAGCTGACCGGGGCGCCGGCCATGGTACGGCACAAATGCGCCAGGCTGCACTGGGAACGACACGCCTCAGGCCGGGCTGGTGACAGGCTCCATGCGGCCGGCGCGCAGCAGCGCC
This sequence comes from Telluria sp. RT2P19, assembly GCF_059685725.1. Classification (NCBI taxonomy): domain Bacteria; kingdom Pseudomonadati; phylum Pseudomonadota; class Betaproteobacteria; order Burkholderiales; family Oxalobacteraceae; genus Telluria; species Telluria sp. RT2P19. Next base: position 2,937 of record NZ_JCASIL010000009.1, on the reverse strand, counting down.
TCGATCCGCAGCGCCGGCTGCGGACGGCTGAATACGTGGCCCTGCACCTCGTCGCAGCCGCAGCCGCGCAGGTAGTCGAGCTGCTCGATCGTCTCGACGCCTTCGGCGATCACCTGCATGCGCAGGCCGTGGGCCAGCGAGATGATGGCGTCGACCAGGGCCGCGCCGTCGGGATTGCCCACGATGTCCTGCACGAAGGAGCGGTCGATCTTGAGCACGTCCACGGGCAGGCGCTTGAGGTATTGCAGGCTCGAGTACCCCGTGCCGAAGTCGTCGATCGAGAGCTTGACGCCCATGCGCTTGAGGCATTCCATGGTGTGGATGGCGGCGTCGGCATCGGCCATCATCATGCTTTCGGTGAGCTCGATCTCGAGCGAGGCCGGCGGCAGGCCGGTATCGCGCAGCACCTGGGCGACGGTGTCGATCAGGTCGGGTTCGGCGAACTGGCGCGCCGACAGGTTGACCGCGATGCGCAGCGGTCCCAGGCCGGCGCGCTGCCAGCGCCGGTTCTGGCGGCACGCCGTTTGCAGCACCCAGGCGCCGATCGGGACGATCAGGCCGGTCTCTTCGGCCAGGGCAATGAAGCGGTCCGGGCGTACCGTCCCCAGCAGCGGATGGCGCCAGCGGATCAGCGCCTCGGTGCCGACCACGCAGCCGGTGGCCAGGTCGACCTGGGGCTGGAAGTGCAGCTCGAACTGTTTGTCCTGCAAGGCCAGGCGCAGCGCGCTCTCGAGCGCCAGGCGGTCGAAGGCCTGGGCATTCATGTGCGGCGCATAGAACTGTACCCCGTTGCGGCCACCGGACTTGGCGCGGTACATCGCGATCTCGGCGTGCTTGACCAGGGTATCGGCATCCAGGCCGTCGGCCGGGAAGGCGGCCACGCCGGCGCTGCAATTGAACACCAGGCGCTGGCCGGCGAGGTGGATCGGCTCGGCCACCGCCTCGCGCACCAGCTGGATGCGGGCCGCGGCCTGGCGCTCGTCGGCGACACCCACCAGCACCAGCACGAAATCGTCGCCGCCGACCCGGGCCGCGGTGTCGACCGCCCGCAGCGTGCCCTTGATGCGGCCGGCCAGCAGGCGCAGCGCCTCGTCGCCGGCGCGCCGGCCAAGGGTATCGTTGATCAGCTTGAAGTGGTCGAAGTCGAGCAGCACGGTCCATACCGGCATGCCGCCGGCATTGGCGATGGCGCGCTCAATGCGGTCGGACAGCAGCGAACGGTTGGCCAGGCCGGTCAGGGTGTCGTAATGCGCATGGCGCTCGAGCTCCTCCTCGTAGCGCTTGGCGGTGGTGACGTCGTAGATGGTGACCACGAAATGCCCGGCCTGGCCGTCGGCCCGGCGCACCGGCGCGATATACACGTCGCTGATCAGTTCGGCGCCGTCGCGCGTGTGGACCGTGACGAGCGCATGTTCCTCGCGCTGCTCGTGCAGGGCGCGGCGCAGCGCCTGCACCGCCGGCTGGTCGGCATCCAGCCCGGCGAGCAATTCGAGCGGCTGGCCGGCCAGTTCGCGGATCGGATAGCCGAAGGTGCGCTCGCAGGACGGATTGGCGTATTCGATCGGGTAGCCCGGTTGCTGGGCGTCGACCAGCAGGATCGGATTGGCGCTCGCCTCCATCGCGCGCTCGTACAGGCGCAGCGAACCGGTGGCGCGCTCGAGGGCCGAGGTGCGCTGCTCGACCAGGGCCTCGATGCGGCGCGTGCGCGCCACCCGCTGCTGGACCAGGCCGGCGGCGGCGAAACTCAGGATCAGGCCGAGCACCATGGCGACCAGCTCGGCCATGTGCTTGCCCAGGGCCGGCGGCTGTTCCTCGACGACTACCTGCCACGGGCTGCCGGCGATCTCGAAGGTCTCCGCATGCCGCAGATTCATGCGGTCGAGCACGTTTTCCCACCAGCCGATGGGTTCGGCCAGGGCCCCGTGCTGGTAGGCGGTGACGATATTGCCGAGCGCATCCGGGCCGCGCAGCGACAGGGCAAAGTTGTCGTCGTCGAGCAGGCGCACCGATTCGAGCGTGCCGCCGACCAGCTGGGCGACGTCGATCACCACCTCGGTGTCGCCCACGACGTCCGCGCGCCGCGCCGCCGTCCCGAGCGGACGCGCGCCGGTCCGGTACACCGGCAGGGTGATCAGGACGCCGTGGCGGGCGCCGCCGCCCTGCAGCAGGTCGATGATAGGGCTGGCGGCGGGTTCGCCGGTGTCGATCGCGCGCTGGGTATAGGCGCGCTGCGGCGCATACGACCAGGCATCGTAGCCGAAGGTGACTTCGTTGCCGACGATCGGCGCCACGTAGTCGTTGACCAGGTAGCGCTCGCGCACGCCGGCCCGCACCAGACTCTTGGCGCCGTCGCCCCCGCGTTCGCGGATCTCGAAGCCGGGCCAGAACGCGCGCCGTTCGGACTCGAAAGCGGCGCGTTCGGCGTTGCCGACGAAGCGCTGGAACACCAGCGCCTGCAGGTAGCCGTGGCGCGCCACCAGCGGTTGCGCGAAGGAATCGAATTCCTCGCGCGTGATCTCATCGGAGGCGCGGAAGAACAGGTTGACCGCGCGCGCCGCATCGGTGGCTTCGGCGAAGGCGCGGGTGACGGCCGCGACCCGCACCACGGCGCGCTGGTCGAATTCGGCCTGGGTGCGATCGAACTCGATCTTGCGCACCGCGCCGCACAGCAGTGACGTGAGCAGCAATCCGAGCAGAAGCGTGCCCATCGCGGCCCGGGACAGGCCGCGTCCCGGAATACCAGGGCTGGCGGATGCGTTATCCATGAATCGATGCTAGCGCAGAACTGGGCTTTCTGGAGCACCGGGGTGCAAAGAAAAAGGCGATGTACACGTTAAATATGGATGAGCGTTGAACTGTTGAGCTGCCCGGCGGTCCAACCCCTATCGTCGTCCATAGGAGTGAATCGTGAAGGCGCCCCGGTTCAAAAAGCTGGTT